>CAMGCN010000031.1 GCA_946040935.1 uncultured Clostridia bacterium
GCATACTAGAGAGCGTAGCGTATCGTGGGCTCTGAGATGTGTATAAGAGACAGGGTGCGTGCTTTTCCCGACAATTTGCACCTCCTCCGCCGAGCCGAAAGACCAAATGACGCAGGCAGGCTTTACAAGCGGACAGGTACGGCTTATCACCGAATCGGAAAAACCGAAATACAAGCTCCGCTTTAAGCTGGTAGAGTTGTTTGAAGAGCTTTTTAATTAATGTACGGAGATGGAAAAAGCGCCGGATACGGCGCTTTTTCTACCCACCGAGGTAGGCTTTCTTTATTTCGTCGCTTTGCGCGAGCTCCGCACCCGTTCCGGTATAGGTTATCTTTCCCGATTCGAGAACGTAAGCGCGGTCTGCAACCGCAAGCGCCATTTCGGCGTTCTGTTCGACGAGAAGTATGGTCGTGCCTTCTTTATGCAAACGCTTGATTATCTCAAAAATCTGTTCTACGAGAATAGGAGCAAGTCCCATCGACGGCTCGTCAAGCATGAGCAGTTTAGGATGGCTCATGAGGGCTCTTCCCATCGCAAGCATCTGCTGTTCGCCGCCCGAAAGGGTGCCTGCCGTCTGATTCTTTCTCTCAAGAAGGCGGGGAAACTGCTTGAAAACATAATCGAGGTCTTCCTTTGAAACGCCCCGTTGAGTGTAAGCGCCCATTTCCAGGTTTTCCATAACCGAAAGCTGGAGAAAAATGCGGCGTCCCTCGGGAACCTGTGCAAGCCCTTTTGAAACGAGCTTGTGCGCCTCGGCGTGAGTGATATTCTCACCCATAAACTCTATATGTCCTTCACGCGGACGAAGAAGTCCCGAAACAGTTTTAAGGGTTGTGGACTTTCCTGCGCCGTTCGCACCGATAAGCGCGACTATCTCTCCCTCCTTGACCTCAAAGGAGATTCCCTTTATGGCGTGTATATTTCCGTAATAGACGTGTATATCGTCAACCTTGAGTATGCTCATCCTTACGCCTCCTTCCTCTTTCCGAGGTACGCCTCGATAACCGTAGGATTAGCCTTTATTTCTTCGGGTGTTCCCTTTGCGATTATCTTGCCGTAGTTAAGCACGCAAATACCTTCGCAAACGCCCATGACGAGATTCATATCATGCTCGATGAGCATGACTGCAATTTGAAATGTATCGCGTATTCTGCGTATATTCTCCATAAGCTCTGCCGTTTCGGAGGGGTTCATGCCCGCCGCAGGCTCGTCGAGCAGTATTATGCCCGGGTTTGTCGCGAGCGCACGCACAATCTCAAGACGGCGCTGTGCACCGTAAGGCAGACTGCCTGCCTCGTCGTTTGCAACATCTGTCATGCCGAAGAAATCGAGAAGCTCGAGCGCTCGTTCGGCCGCGGCCTTCTCCGCCTTGAAATATCCCATTCCGTGGAATATGGAAGAGACAAAGCCCTCTTTTATTGAGTTGTGCATTCCCACCTTGACATTGTCGATGACCGACATGTTGGAGAAGAGACGAATGTTTTGGAAAGTACGGGCAATACCCATACGGTTTACCTGCGCCGTGCTCTTTCCCGCGGTAGATTTGCCGTCGAGGATTATCGCGCCTCGTGTAGGAGTGTAAACATTGGTAAGCAGATTGAATACGGTGGTCTTTCCCGCGCCGTTAGGTCCGATAAGACCGCATATTTCCGTTCTGCCGACGGTAATGGAAAAATCGTCGACGGCGGTAAGTCCGCCGAAGTCTATACCGAGGTGGGAAATTTCGAGTATCGGACTTTTGTCAAGATCCCTTTCGGGGATTATAGCGTGGCTGGGCACTTCCACCATTTTAGTTTTCTTGTTCATTTATTTTCCCCCCTCGCTTTCGCTTTTCTTTTTACCCTTTTTGAAAACCGAGCTGACTTTCGAAAACAGTTTTTCGCGCAAAGCCACAAGCCGGGGGTTGTTTGTAAGGATCATAACAAGTATAAGCACTATGGCGTATATAAGCATTCGGTAGTTTGCAAATTCACGCAGTGCCTCGGGCAGTATATAAAGCACCGTTGCCGCGATAACCGAACCGAGCATGTTTCCGAGTCCGCCGAGAACGACGAATACGAGTATGAGTATCGATGTGTTAAAGTCAAACTTTGTAGCGACGAGGTTTGAATAGTTCGCGCCGTAGAGCGCTCCTGCCGAACCTGCGATAGCCGCCGAAAGTACAAAAGCAAACATCTTATATTTCATAACGTCGATGCCCACGCTTTCAGCCGCGATGCGATTGTCTCTGCAGGCGATTATCGCCCGTCCCACACGGCTGCGGACAAGACTCTGTATTATAAAGAGCGCTATCAGAATGAGGACAAAGCCTGCGGCGAACGTGGCGATTTTATCTGTGCCCGTCGCGCCCTGCGCTCCCTTTATTATCGCCTTTCCGCCCTCGGCGAGATTGAGGTCGGCGGCGCTTTTGTCACCTTTGAAATTAAATATAATATGCAGACCGTTTTTATCAATGCCGACAACAAGGCAGTTGATAAGGTCCTTGATAATCTCTCCGAAAGCGAGAGTAACTATGGCGAGATAGTCGCCGCGCAGACGCAGAACGGGAATGCCGATAAGGAAACCGACTATCGCCGCGAAAAAAGCACCGACGAGTATGGCAACGGCAAGACGGATAACATTATTGTCTATGACCTCGCCGAGCAACATGGACGCTATAACGCCCGAAAAGGCGCCTACGCTCATAAATCCTGCATGACCGAGCGAGAGCTCGCCCATTATTCCGACAGTCAGGTTAAGTGAAAGAGCCATTACTATGTAACAGCACACGGGGACTAAAAGTCCTGCCGCTTTTCTGCCGAGAAGTCCTGATGATGAAAAAATACTTACTATAATAAATGCCGCGATGACAACGCCGTATGTGATAAAATCACTCTTTGCGAGTTCTTTTACGTGCGAGCCAAAGGTCATCGCCGTGTTTTTTTTGTTACTCATTTGCCCTCCTTAAACCTTTTCCGTTATTTTCTTGCCGAGAAGTCCGGCAGGACGGACGAGAAGAACGACAATCAGTACGGCGAACACAATAGAGTTGGAAAGCTGGGTCGAAATATACGCTTTTGCAAAAGATTCGATAATTCCAAGCAGTATTCCGCCGAGGAACGCGCCGGGGATAGAGCCTATACCGCCGAAGACCGCCGCCGTAAACGCCTTTATACCGGGCATTGCGCCTGTTGTCGGTGTAAGGGTAGGATAGGAGGAGCAGAGCAGTACGCCGGCAATAGCCGCGAGAGCCGAGCCGATAGCAAATGTTACGGATATCGTAAAGTTTACGTTGATACCCATGAGCCGTGCCGCGTCCTTATCTTCCGAGCAGGCACGCATCGCCTTTCCTATCTTTGTCTTTGAAATGAAAAGTGAGAGCGCCACCATTATGACAATACATGCCGCGACGGTGAAAAGCGAAACATACGAAACAGAGAGTCCGCCCGCATTCAAAGTGCCCGAAACGACCGAAGGGAAAACCTTCGGGTTTGAGCTCCATATAAGCAGAGCAGAGTTCTGCAAAAGGTAGGAAACGCCGATAGCCGTAATAAGAACGGCAAGAGATGTGGCGCGCCGAAGCGGTCTGTACGCAAACGCCTCTATGAGTATACCGAGCAGGGTGCACACAGCCATAGCAATAAGAATGGAAAGCCATTTGTTTACGCCGAGATACATCATCGCGCAGAAAGACATATAACCGCCGACCATAATAACGTCGCCGTGCGCGAAGTTAAGCATCTTTGCAATGCCGTAAACCATGGTATAGCCGAGAGCTATTATGGCGTAAACACTTCCGAGGCTTATGCCGCTTATCAGATAGGAAAGAAATTCCATTTTATAACCTCATAAACAAAGACAAATCCGAACCCTGTTTTAAGTGCGGATTTCACCTTTGCATTGTTAAAATACTCGTAAATCCTTTACAACCCTATAATGGACTCTGCCCGAGGACGCAAAATACGCCCTCGGGAAAAATCCGTCATAGAATTTTTTGTCTCAAAACCGAAATTATTTGTTTTCGGGAAGAACGTACTTGCCGTCCTTGATAACAACAGCCATAGGAGCCTTGGAAACTTCACCTGTCGATTTCCATGTCATGCCTTTTCCTGTAAGACCGTCAACAGAAAGCGTAGCGAAGGTCTCGATGAGCTTGCTGCAGATGTCGCTGTTTGACATATCGGAGGTGATTTCTCCCTTTGTGATCGCTTCATACAGAATGTATGCGGCGTCATAACCGTCAGCTGCGAACTGGTTAGGAGTCTCGTTGTACTTCTCGTTGTACTTCTTAACGAAGTTCTGTGTTTTCTCGTCCTTTGCGTCAGCAGCGAAAGGAGTGAGGAGCATTACGCCCTCTGCGAGCTTTGTATCAAAGCCTTCCATTGTGAGTATGCCGTCCATACCGTCAACGCCGAAGAATGTGGGAGTATAACCTGCCTTGTTTGCCTGGTCGAGAATGACCGACGCAGGCTGATAGTATATGGGAAGGAATACTGTGTCGGCGCCTGCCGCCTTTGCTGCGTTTATCTGTACCGAGAAGTCGGTAGCAGTGTCCTTTGTAAACGTACCCTCATAAACAACGCTCAGATTCTTCTCTTTCGCTTCGGAAACGAACGTGTCGTGGATACCCTGCGAGTAAGCGTCGTCGTTACGGTAGATAACAGCGACCTTCGCGTCAGGTGTGTTCTCTGCCATATAGTCGGCAGACGCAACACCCTGGTTGGGGTCTGTGAAGCATACCTGATACATATTGTCCTTGCCGTCGATTACGTCAACGGAAGAAGCGGAAGGTGTAAGGCAGAATACACGGTCCTCGTATGCAACAGAGGAAACGGCGATTGCCGCGCCTGTTGTTACAGAACCGACGAACATCTGCATACCCCAGTCAACGAGGGTGTTGTATGCGTTGACCGCAATTTCGCCGTCGCCCTGGTCGTCCTCTGCTCTGAAATCGAACTGAATACCGCCGAGAGCGTTGATCTCTTCAAACGCGATCTCTGCACCGCGCTGTGCAGCCATACCGTAAATTGCATAGTCGCCCGTAAGAGGACCTGTAAGTCCGACCTTAAATGTGGACGTTTGACTGTTACCGGCAGACTCGCCGTTGTTTGCCACATCATTTCCGTCTTCAGTCTTTCCGCAGGCGATAAGACATGTAGCTACCATTGCTATCGCTATGATCATGGCGATAATCTTAATGAATTTAGTCATTGCTAAAATCTCCTTTTGTATATTTTAAGGCTCAAGACCTTAATTTACTTAAATTTACTTATTAAAAGGGCGGCTCCGCAACAGCAAAACCACCCTTTTTCAGCGCCTTTACTGTCGTGTAATATTCTTATTCTTTGATAATTATTCGATTGCCCGAACGAATAAGAGAAAGAAAAGAGGACACCGCCGATATGACGATATCCACATAAACATTAATTTTTGCCGCAGAAAAAGAAGCCGACATGTATTGCATCGGACAACAATACTTTGACTGTTTTTCTTTATTTGCGGACATGTTCTTCTCCTGAATACAAAAAATAATTATGCAACAATTATGCAACTATTTTTTTGTTTTGTCAATAGCACCGTAAACATTTTGTGCATTTTGTCGATATTCCCACCTCTATAAGGGGTGGGAATTATGGATTTTTTATTATTCCGAAACAATTTCCGGCATTTGGGATATAAGATCGCCGTATACCGTCACGGGGTGAGTCTCCGAAAGGCTCTCCAGCTTCTCGTTATAGCCGCCCTCGCTCATGGCGAGCCTCGCCTGTTCTTTCCAGCCTGTCTCGGCTCGGCTTTTGAAGTAAAGTATATGAATTCCGCCGTCGGCGTTTATCATCGTGCAGTCTCCCTCTTTTCTCGTCAAGTCAAAACACCACTTTGCGACAGCCTCGTCCATTTCATCCTCGCCTGCACACTCGACAAGACCGCCCTTTTGCTTTGACGCGTCCTCGCCGTACACCGCGGCAAGATAGGCAAACATATCTTCTGTCTGTCCCTTTTGCGTCCATTCGTCAACAATATTCTGTGCGTCCTTTTCGAGCTGTTCGTGTTTTTCGGAGGAGAGAAAGATGTTCCGCAGGGTTACGGTGGGACCGTCGTCAAGAGAAACGGGAGAAAGAATGAAATAAAGGGTACAGCTTCCCATCTCTTTATCTTCTATTATAAAATGCTCTCCCGCCGCTCTGTCCTCGGAAAAAATCAAGGCGTCGGTCGAATCCTGCTTTTTATAAGGCGCCTTTTCCTTTATGCAGTCAAAAACGAGAGAGGAAAGCTCCTCTTCGCTTATAACGCCTTCCTCCGCGTCGTCGGGTTTTTCCTTTACCACGGTGTAAACCGAACGGTAATAGTCCTCCGCGGCGGAAAGAAAGCTCTCTTTATCTTTTACCGAGTTGTTTATCTTTACCGCCGTTTCATACGCCTTCTCAAAAGTCTTTTCAAGCTCCTCGGCGCTTATGCCGACGGGGGTTTCCCTGTTTCCGACCGTAAGAGTGAGATAGTCCGCGGTATAAAAATCAGAGTAATTATCGTTTAGGTACTTTTCAAGCTCTTCATCCGTATAGTCAAAGGAAGCGTTAACGGCCGCGCGGCCTTTTTCGGCGAGAAGGTGTATCTCATAAACCTTCCTCACGGTATCCGCGCTGATAAGAGAACCGAGATTTGCCTTTATATACTCGTCCGTTTCTCTTCCTGCCTCTTTCGCCTGCTCTTCAAGCGACTTTACGTTTTTTTCTATCTCCTCTCTGTCCCCGTCGTCGAGGGAACAGTTCATTTCCTTTGCATACTCTGCGAGGAGAAGGTCCTCTGCCACGCTCTTTTTCGTGTTTTCCGCAAAATAGTCAAACCATGTTTCCTCGCTTCCCTCACCGAGAGTCTGTGAGCGAAGGGGCTTTGTTATGTCAAAATTCATATACTGAAAATACGCGGAGTTCGCGGCGTAGAAGCTCGATAAATTGAGATTCATATAATATTGGAACAAATCTTCGGTTATCTTGAAATTCTCCGTCTCCATTACCACCGCGCGTTCGGTCTGCTCCTTTTTACATGAGTCAAGTATGCAAACGCACGCCGCCGCGCAAAGTATAAGGCAAATTAGTCTTTTCATTTTACACTCCCGTTCTCCGCTTTTTCACGGAAAAGCACATAAATTTCTTCTTTGTTGCTGTCTTTTTGATAAACTCTATTTTTCTGTCCGACGTGTGTTTTCTGTCCGACGCGCCGCAAAGTGAACAACGCCCTCAATTTTTGAAATTCCGTGATGATTTTTTGAAATTCCGCTCCGAATTTTTGAAATCCTGCGATGATTTTTTGAAATCCCGCGCAAAAACTCCTCCGCCCGAGATATCGCACCTGCGCCGTCCGCATTCGTAGGCTTTTTTCGCATAAAGTTTAACTTTTTCTCTGTCTTGTACAAGGGTTTTTACCGCATTATACAATTCTTCCTCGTCGGTTGCTATAACCGCCGAGTCGTCCCGCCTGAAAAACTCAATTTGCGAGACAAATTTTCTTCCTATCGCAAGAATACATTTTGCGGCAAGCAAAAGGTCGGTCGTCTTTGTAGAAACAGAGTGGCGGACAGTGAGCGCTCCGCCGAGCGTCATCGCCTCCGCACACACGAGCACGTCAGCCTCTTCCTGCGCCCGCATGACCTCGCCGCGCGAAACACTGCCTCCGACGGCAGTATATTTTCCCGATATGGCTTTTCTCATTTTTTCGGTAAGGGGAGTTCCCGTATAAACAGTAAGACTCGCCCCGCCGCCTGTTTCTTCATTCACTCTTTCAATCGCGCGCGAGAGGGCGCCGATACTCTTATATCTGTCTGCATACAGATTGCCCGCGTAAAGAAAAGCGAGGGGGGCTCCCGGCTCTTTTATAATCGGCTCCGCCGAAAAGTCTGCCCGGCGAATGACAACCTTACATTCCTTTTTGAATATTCTTTCGTATTCGGCTTTTTGCGCTTCGCTCGCGACATAAATATACTCCTGTCTCTTATACACATCTGACGCTGCCGACGAAGGCTTAGGT
>CAMGCN010000032.1 GCA_946040935.1 uncultured Clostridia bacterium
TTTCCGAACGGCTTTTTGACGATAGGATAATCTCTTGAAATGTCACGCGCTTCTTTTTGGAAAGCATTTGCAATATACCGTAAACTCGCTCATGTATGGAAGCGACTTTCTTTTTAATTATCGTTTGCAGTGCCTGTTCAGGTTCCTTTGTTATTGACTGTTCAATAAGAGATTTTCTCTCGATAATTCTCCTGAAAGCCTCTGTCAGAAGTTCGATATTTTGGTCGCTTACCGTGTTGTCTGGCATAATCTCGTCTGTTTCCTTTATCATTCTACCCGAATAATAGTCGTATTGCTCGGCAAGGTATGCAGCTTCTTCTTTTGCTTTTTTGTATTCAATCAGTGCGGCAGAAAGCGCTATACGCGGGTCTTCCTCCTCTCCGTTTGCAACAGAGGGCAATAGCATTCTGCTCTTTATCAGCATAAGCTCGGCCGCCATAGTGATGAACTCACCCGCAATCTCCATGTCCATCTCTTTCATTTTGCCGATATATTCCATGTACTGATCAAATATAAGAGCTATCGGTATATCGCAGATGTCGACCTGATTTTTGGAAATAAGCCGTAAAAGAAGGTCAAGAGGTCCTTCAAATTTTTCGAGCTTAAATTGTAATTCGTCCATTACAGCAACCCCGGTATAAGTGAAACCAATTTGTCAATTATTTTAATATATCCGGTTACAAGGTAAGACAAAGGCATTGAAAGCAGTCCCGTAAAGAGTAAAATGATTAACGCAAGATAAATATACCTTTCGTATTTCATCACCTTGAAATAGTATTTCTCGGGTAATATTACGTTTAATATCCTCGAGCCGTCAAGGGGCGGAACAGGAATCAGATTGAAAATTGCAAGGCTGGTGTTAAGGGACGTAAAAAGTGAAAAAAACATTAAAAGCGCTTGAGTAAAGGCTGAATTGTACGCATCTATTCTTATCGCAACAGTTAGAGCGCTGTGATAAAACAGCACGCCGAAAAAGGATAAAATAAGGTTTGACGCCGGCCCTGCCAGAGCGGAAATTGCCATTCCGGTTTTTTTGTTTTTGAAATTATTCGGGTTTATCGGTACGGGTTTTGCCCAACCGAAGCCGAAAATCAGCATCATAATCGTGCCCATAGGGTCAAGATGTGCCAAGGGATTCAGCGTCAGCCGTCCGCAGAGCTTTGCCGTCGGGTCGCCCAGTTTATTTGCCGCTAAACCGTGTGCACACTCGTGGACGGTGAGCGACAGTATAACAATGGGAAACAGGAACAGTATCATAATCAGAGAAAAGGTGTCGCCGCTGATTACATTTTTAATTAAATCAATAAGCATAATTATTCCTTAATCATTCTATTAATTGCCGAAATAACCTCGTTTTTCCCAACTCCTTTCAGAGATGAAAAAGGTATTATTTCAGTGCCGCTGTTAAGAGACGGGGAGTTTTGCATTGTTGTCAGATTTTTTTGCATTTCGGTTTTGTTCAGCTTATCGCATTTTGTCGCCGCGATAAAGTATTTAATTCCGCATTCGTTCAAGTAGTTTAGCATCATTGCGTCGTCTTTTGTGATTCCCACTTTAAGATCAACAAGAGCTACAACACCCGAAATAAGAGACGCCGACGGTTCTTTTGTGAAAAATCCGTCAGTAAGAGCCGACCATTTTCTTATATCATCGGGAGCACGCTTTGCATACCCGTAGCCCGGTAAATCGACAAGGTAAAAACTGTTGTCTACATTGTAGAAGTTTACGGTAACGGTTTTGCCGGGCGTCGATGATACGCGCGCAAGGCTCTTTCTCGAAAGGACCGTATTTATAAGCGAGCTTTTTCCGACATTAGAGCGACCGGTAAAGGCAACACGCGGTAAAGAGTTCTTCGGAAATTGAGAGGGTTCTCCCGCCGTTATTTCAAGACGTGTGTTTTGAATATTAAAATCCATTAACTCACCTTAAATAGTTTTTCAGCGCCGATGACTCACATTTGTCAAGCATGAGCGCGTTGTTCAAAACATCGTTTATGTTACTGCAAAAGACGAATTTTACATTCTTTTTGACCTTATCGTCAACCTTGCATAAGGATTTTTCGTTATCGGCGGGAAGGAGAATGGTTTTGATGCCGCTTTTGTATGCCGCCATGGTTTTTTCCCGCAGACCGCCGATAGGCAGAACATCGCCTTTAAGTGAAATTTCTCCCGTCATTGCAACGTCACCTTTTACCGGGCATCCTGTGAGCTGGCTGATTATCGCCGTAGTAACGGTAACACCAGCCGACGGTCCGTCCTTAGGAACTGCGCCCTCGGGAAAATGAACGTGTATATCCGTGTCACGGTAAAAAGACGGACGTATATTTATTTTGTCGGCTATTGACCGTATATATGAAAGTGATATGTTTGCCGATTCTTTCATGACATCGCCTAAAGAGCCGGTCAAAATAATTTTACCCGTACCCGGCATGGAAAGAGCCTCAACTTCTAAAAGATCTCCTCCGTTTTCGGTGTATGCCATTCCGTTTACTATACCTACTCTGCCCTTTGCTTTTACTTTCTTTTGGATAATAGGCTCTTTTTCAAGATAGGTATTTATATTGTCATCAGTAAAAGTGACCTTATCAGCTTCTTCCTCACATGTCATTACAGCGGCTTTTCGGCAAAGGGAGGAAATGCAGCGTTCAAGCGAACGGACGCCCGCTTCATGGGTATAGGAATCAATGACTGTATAAATCGCTTTGTCAGTAAACTTGACTTGGCTGTTTTTAAGTCCCGCGCGTTCGATTTGCTTTGGGATAAGATGACGTTTTGCTATCATCAACTTCTCTTCTCTTGTGTATGAGGGCATTTCAATGACTTCCATACGGTCAAGAAGAGGGCGCTGCACATAGTCAAGCGAATTTGCCGTTGCAATAAAAATACATTTTGAAAGGTCAACGGGTATTTCAAAGAAATGATCGCGAAAATTCTTGTTCTGCTCTCCGTCGAGCACTTCGAGCAGCGCTGATGACGGATCTCCGTGGGTATCGGTTGTCATCTTGTCAATTTCGTCAAGTAAAACGAGAGGGTTTTCACAACCTGCCTCGGTAATTCCCGCGATTATTCTTCCCGGCATTGCGCCGAGGTATGTTTTCCTGTGACCGCGGATTTCAGCTTCATCTCTGATGCCGCCAAGAGAAATTCTTATGAATTTTCTTCCCATTGCACGGGCTATAGATTGTGCAACAGAGGTTTTACCTACGCCCGGCGCACCGACCAGACACAAAATCTGCGCGTTTTTCTCTCCGCCTGTCAATTTTCTGACAGCAAGAAATTCAATAATACGGCGTTTTACCTCTTTCATGCCGTAGTGATCTTTTTCAAGAATCTTTTTTGCGGTATTTATATCTGTTGAATCTTCTGTAAACTTACCGAAAGGATATTCGAGAACTGTGTCAAGATATGAGTGTATGACCGTACCTTCAGCCGCACCGAAAGGTATTTTTGACAGTTTGTTTACTTCTTTTATCAGTTTTTCTTTAGATTTTTCATCCGTTATGCATTTATCTATTTTTTGAAGATACTCTTCTATTTCGTCTGTTTCCGTATAGTCGAGCTCGTCCTGTATGACTTTAAGCTGATTTTTTAGATAATATGCACGCTGATCATCGTCAATCGCCCTGCGTACCTTTTGCGCGATTTCATTTTCCATCTCAAATTCACCGAGCCTTACTTCGAGAATTTTTATGAGAGACTCAGCGCGTACCTGCGGGTCCGAAAGAGAAAGAATCTGCTCTTTTTCCTCGATAGATAAGGGCAGATTCGCCGCTATCATATCGGTGAAAAGGGATGATGAGGTTGTTTCTTTAATAGAGTCAACGAGCTCTGATGCCGGGATTTGAAGTAAATTACAGCAACGCAGGAAGGCAGCAAAAAGCTCGTTGCGTATATCTTCGGTAAGTGAAATATCGCTATCTTCCGCTGTTTTAACATCGGCGAAAAGGCTGTTGCCTACGTTTGTAAAGCTGACGGCGATTCCGCGTTGTATGCCGTACATCTGCACGCGTACGTTCCCGTCAGGGAGCCTGATAAGATGCTTGATTATTGAAACTGTACCCGTCTGATACAACTTGTCCTCTTGCCCGTCGTTTTCATTTGACGTAACCACAAAAACAAAGCTGTCTTTTTTATATGCTGAAACGCAGGTTTTAACAGTGTTTTTATTTGAAAACTCGAGTGTGACAGGTATTCCCGGGAAAAGTACCTGCATATTCAGAACTATGACGGGTAAATTGTTTTCTATATTTTCATTTATTAATGCCATTTAATTCTCCTGTTTTGCCATATAGGGTATCTTTACAATTGCTAAGCAAATGATATCCACAATATTATACCATAACATTTGATTTTTTTCAATAAGCGGTTTGTCTTTATCAAACGCTTTTGCATATTATATAAGGACACGAAAAATAAAAGGAGATGTAACTACTTGGATATGAGAAGAAATTATCAGAGATATCAGCGTTCACCCCGTGTTTCCTATCAAAGTGACGGATACGGCTATCGCATGATGAATAACGATAACTACGACAACAGCGATAACAGCGACAACAACAGGTGCCTTCATTACTATACGTTAGCTATGGCGTATATCCCCGAGCAGGAATTTGACTGCTTGTACGATACGTCCGAGGCACTTTCACACGGCACAATATTCAAAGAACTTAATTTGCCGTTTTACGGCAGCAGAAACGGGAGATACAGATGACAGATAAAAATCTTATGTACGAAATTCAGAGAATCGGTTTCGCACTTATAGAAGCAAATTTGTATCTTGACGCCTATCCGTGGGATAAAGATGCTCTTGCGTATTTTGGCGATATGACTAATAAATATAAAGAGCTTGTTTTAAAATATGAGGAAACATGCGGACCTCTGACTGTAGCTCAAAACGGCACGGACAGTTGGAAATGGACAGAAACACCGTGGCCGTGGGAACTGGAGGCTAATTAAATGTGGATTTACGAAAAAAGACTTGAATATCCCGTTTGCATTAAAAGACCTAATGCAAAGCTGGCAGGCGTAATCATTTCACAGCTTGGCGGACCGGACGGAGAAATGGGTGCGGCAACCCGTTATCTCTCGCAAAGATACAGTATGCCCGACAGAAAGATTGTAGGTATACTGACCGACGTAGGCACGGAAGAGCTCGCACACATTGAAATTGTTTCGGCGATACTCTATCAGCTGACGCGAAATCTCTCTATTCAGGAGATAAAGGACAGCGGATTTGATAAGTATTTTGTCGACCATACAACGGGCGTATATCCGCAGGCGGCGTCGGGAGTTCCCTTCTCTGCTTCTACTCTGCAAAGCACGGGTGATGTTTTCGCCGATTTGAACGAAGATCTTGCGGCAGAGCAAAAAGCGAGACTGACCTATGATAACATTCTTCGTCTTTCAGACGATCCTGATGTCAGCGATGCGATACGCTTCTTAAGGGCAAGAGAAATTGTTCATTATCAGCGGTTTGGTGATGCTATACGTCTCGCACAGGATTCATTTGAAGACAAGAAGAATTTCTACGCATATAATCCTGCATTCGACAGATAAATACGATTATGAACTGAAACGGCATAAAAATCGGGCGGAAAAGACAAGTTAAGTCTCTTCCGCCCGTAAATACTATATACTTTTATTCTGATGTTATTTTGCAGAGTTCCTGAGAAATTTTACGTTCGGTATCAAGCGACATTACGCGCTCTGCCGCTTCGTCCGCCTCGCTTTTGCTCCAACGGGACAGTTCTTTTCTCGTTGAGAGAATAGACGTGGCGCTGACGCTGAATTCATCAAGACCGAAGGATATAAGCAGAGGTATGAGCATAGGGTCGGCCGCACCTTCTCCGCACATACCGACGGGTATTCCCGCTTTTTTAGCTTCCGTTATCACGTGTTTAATGGAACGCAAAACAGACGGCGAATAGGAGGAATAGAGATATTCTACATCGGCATTTCCTCTGTCAACAGCGAGCGTGTAACCTGTCAGGTCGTTTGTGCCGATACTGAAAAAATCGGCCTCTTTTGCGAGTACATCGGCCATAATCACCGCCGCGGGAGTCTCTATCATAACCCCTATTTTCAGATTTTCATCAAAAGGAATATCATTTGCACGGAATTCATCCATGATATCTTTTATCATACCTTTAGCTTCACGAAGCTCGTCTACGCCTGTTATAAGTGGTATCATTATTGACAGATTACCGTAATTGCTCGCACGAATCAGGGCACGCAGCTGTGTTGTGAAAATATCTTTATTCTTAAGGCAATATCTGATAGCGCGGAAGCCGAGAAAAGGATTTTCTTCTTTTTTCATTCCCATATACGGAATATCCTTGTCGCCGCCGATATCAAGAGTTCTGATGATTACTTGTTTGCCTTTCATAATGAGAAGGGCTTTTTTATATGCTTCAAACTGTTCGTTTTCTCCGGGCGCGCTTGTCCTGTCCATGAACAAAAACTCTGTTCTGAAAAGGCCGATACCCTCGCCGTCATATTCAAGCACGCGTTCGGCGTCTTCGGGCGTGCCGATGTTTCCGTAAAGATCAACTTTTATGCCGTCGGAGGTCTTACTTTCAAGTCCTATAAAACGCGAAAGGGCTTTGCGTTCGGAAATATATTCCAACCGTTTTTGTAAATAAAAGGCCGTTTGCTCGTTTGTCGGGCTAGTGATTATTTCACCCGTTATTCCGTTTACTACAATTACGTCTCCGTTCTTAAGTTCGTCGGTTGCGCCGACAACGCTCAAAACTGCGGGAATTTCCATCGCACGCGCTAAAATTGCGGCATGAGAGGTTTTTGAGCCTATTTCTGTGACTAACGCCACGACATTGTCTTTGTTAATACATGCCGTCATTGACGGTGTGAGCTCTTTTGCAACGAGCACACTTCCCTTTTCTATACGCGAAAGATCTAAAATTTCAGTACCTGTAAGTATTCCGAGTATCTCGGTTTTTATATCCTTAACGTCGACCGCCCGCTGCTTTGTCATTTCATCGTCAACAGATGAAAACATGGCTATAAAAGTATCGCATACCCGTGCGAAAGCATCTTCTGCACATATTCCGTCGGCGATATTCTTTTCAATTTCCGAGGACATATACGGGTCCCGCATCATCATAATATGGCCGTTTATAATCTCAGCTTCTTTTTCCCCTACCGTTTCGCTTAATTTTTTTGCGAGCTCTTGATTTCTTTTGAAAAATGCATCAAGAGCGGAAATAAAGCGTTCGTGCTCTTTTTCCGGGTTGCAGTCTTTCTTTGAAACATAGCTTATTTGTGTTTCATTTGCTATTACTACTCTGCCGATGCCATAGCCCTTGGAAACACCTATTCCCTTCAACATATCAAACCTCCGTCAATAAGTATATGCACTTATGACCGTGCAAAACACGGTCATATGTGCTTTATCTTTTATTCTCCGAATCCGCTTTCAATAAGTTTTACGGCAGCCGCGAGAGCTTCTTCTTCTTTTTCACCGTCACATCTGACCTCTATCTCCATGCCGCATTTAATACAAGCGGCGATGATATTCATCAGACTTTTTCCGTCGGTTTCGGTACCGTTTGAAATGATAGTAACCGAACACGGATATTTTACCATTTCGTTGGTAAAAGTCATGGCAGGGCGCATGTGAAAGCCTTGTGCGTTCGTAAGAGTCAATTTCTTAGATACCATTTTGTTTTTCTCCGTTATTCATTAACTTTTTTCTTTAAGAGGGCCAGCATTAACATACCCACAACCGAGCCTATTACAAGCGAGAGCAGGTACATGGGCCAGTTTCCTACAACAGCGAACACGAATATACCGCCGTGAGGTGCCATAAGCGTGCAGTTAAAGAACATAGAAAGTCCTCCTGCAACGCCGGCGCCTATCATACACGAGGGGATAACTCTGAGCGGATCGCTTGCCGCATAAGGAATAGCGCCCTCTGTAATGAAGCTGAGTCCCATTATATAGTTAACAGGTCCGTTCTTTCTCTGTCTCTTATA
>CAMGCN010000033.1 GCA_946040935.1 uncultured Clostridia bacterium
CACTATATTTTCAGGTAATACTTTTTCATCTGCGTGGGATAATAAATACGCGGAGGTGAAAAATATGAATGTTATGGATTTATCGAAAGGCGCCGCTCTCGGATTGATTGCAGGACTTGCTGTCGGTATGATTGTTGCAGCCGACAAAAAAACAAAACGCAAGGTGGTACGTGCGGCAAAAAAGTCGGTTGACGCCATGGAGGACGCCGTAAAGACGGCGGTAAATATGGACTGTTAAGGAAAGGAAACCGTCTTTTTGAGTTTTTCTTTACAAATTTTTAACGCAAAAGCGGTACTGAATAAGTGCCGCTATTTGTATATACATAAATGTATTTCTTTGCCATACAAAGCTTAATATCAATGGTTAAGGAAAAGGCGGTATCATTATTTACGTTATATCTTTTGCCCCGAATATTCGGGATGTATGAAGTATTAGTCGTTTTTTCTTATAAACTCTTGACTTGTAGGAGGAATGGGAGTATAATGCAAATAATTATTTATTTACGGAGGCAATAAAATGAACAGAGTTTACAACTTTTCCGCAGGCCCCTCTATGTTACCTCTTCCGGTACTCGAGAAGGCCGCATCAGAGCTTATTTGTTATCAGGACACCGGTATGTCCGTTATGGAGATGAGCCACCGATCTCCGGCATACGATAAGATAATCAAGGATGCAGAGGCGGCTTTCCGCCGTCTTATGAATATTCCCGACAATTACAAGGTACTTTTCCTGCAGGGCGGAGCTTCCACCCAGTTTGCGGCTGTACCGCTTAACCTTATGAAATCGGGAAAGGCTGACTATGTTATAACCGGTCAGTTCTCCAAAAAAGCGTATAAGGAAGCGCAAAAGTACGGCGATGTCCGTCTTGTGGCTTCAAGCGAAGATAAGAATAATACTTATATTCCGAAACTCACAAAAGAAGACTTTCGTCCCGACGCCGATTACGTACATATTTGTTTCAATAATACTATTTACGGAACCAAGTGGAACTATATTCCCGATACAGGCGACATTCCCCTTGTCGCAGATATGTCCTCCTGCATTATGAGCGAGCCGGTTGACGTCAGCAAATTCGGCGTAATTTACGCAGGTGCACAGAAGAACATGGCGCCCGCAGGTCTTACCGTTGTAATAGTCCGTGAGGATCTCCTCGGCAACTCGAGGCCCGAGACACCAACTATGCTTGACTGGAAGACGATGGCTGATAACGACTCGATGTATAATACGCCCCCTTGCTGGTGCATTTACATTGCAAAGCTTGTTTATGAATGGGCGCTTGACCTCGGCGGACTCGAGGAAATGAAGAAGTATAATGAGAAAAAGTGCGCTGTACTTTATGATTACCTTGATTCCCAGAGCTACTATATTGCTCCTGCGGAAAAGGAAGCGCGTTCAATGATGAATGTTACGTTTGTCACGGGAGATCCCGAACTTGATAAGAAGTTCGCCGCTGAAGCAGGCGCTTCGGGCTTCAAGAATGTCAAGGGACACCGTTCTGTGGGCGGCATGAGAGCGTCAATATACAACGCCATGCCTATTGAAGGCGTTGAAAAGCTCGTTGAGTTTATGAAGAATTTTGCTGAAAATAATCCAAAGGAAAACTGAAATGAAAATACAACTTTTGAATAAAATCGCGCCTGTCGGAACCGACCTTTTCGACAAGAGCTGGAATGTCGGCGAGGATGTTACCGAGGCCGACGCGATAATGGTCAGAAGCGCGTCTATGCATGAAATGACATTTGATAAGAATCTTAAGGCGATTGCGCGCGCCGGTGCGGGAGTAAATAATATACCGCTCGACGAATGTGCAAAGCAGGGAATTGTAGTCTTTAACACACCGGGCGCAAACGCAAACGGCGTAAAGGAGCTTACTCTTGCCGCTTTACTTCTCGCTTCGAGAAAAATCGTTGACGGAGTCAACTGGACGAAAACGCTCGGCGATAATCCGCTCGGCGTTGCAAAATCTGTTGAAAAGGGTAAAAGCAGTTTTGCAGGATGCGAGCTGCGCGGAAAGACTCTCGGTGTTATAGGTCTCGGTGCCATAGGCGGACTTGTTGCAAATGCCGCAACCCGGCTCGGCATGAAGGTTGTCGGCTGCGACCCGTTTATTTCGGTAAATGCCGCATGGAGACTTGACGCTCATGTTGTAAAGGCAAATACTTTTGACGATGTATATGCCGTTTCCGACTACATCACATTGCATGTCCCTGCAACAGACGACACAAAAGGTATGATAAACGCAGAAACTCTTGCAAAAATGAAAGACGGAGTTAAGATTGTCAACCTTGCGAGAGCCGACCTCGTAAATGCGGCTGATGTAAAAGCAAGTATTGCATCGGGCAAGGTTTCCTGTTATGTTACGGATTTTCCGACTGAAGATACTGTAAACTGCGACGGTATCATCACTATTCCTCACTTGGGCGCATCTACTGAAGAATCAGAAGATAACTGCGCTGTTATGGCCGCAAACGAGCTTATAGAATACCTGACCGAGGGCAACATAACCAATTCGGTGAATTATCCTTCTGTTTCAATGCCAAAAAGCGGCGACGTCAGAGTTACCGTAATGCATAAGAACGTACCTGCTATGCTTTCTGCAATATCCGCCTGCGTTTCGGGAGCAAATCTTAATATCGCGAATATGATTAATAAATCAAAGGGCGAGTACGCTTATACGATTATCGATGTTGACGGAACGGTGAGCGATGAGACGGTCGGCTCAATTAAATCAATTGACGGAGTAATCCGCGTATCTTTATATTAAAAACCGAAAAGTGAGCGCCCATGCGCTCACTTTTTTTGTTTGTCTATTTATTTTATCAACTTTTTTTGTTATAATAGAGACAGAAGATTATAACTACGGAGTTTTATAAATGGATATTAAGAGGGAAATTGAGAGCTTACGGGAAAAACTGCGCTATCACTCGAGAAAGTATTATGTCGAGGACGCACCTGAAATTTCAGACTATGACTATGATATGATGTTTCGCGCTCTTCAGGAGCTTGAGGCGGCACACCCCGAGTTTTATGATGAAAATTCACCTACGGTGAGGGTCGGCGGCAACGCTGTTTCTCGCTTTGAAAAGCTCACCCACAAAGTTCCTCTTAAGAGCTTACTCGATGTATTTTCATATGACGAGCTTCATGATTTTCTTATGAAGATGTCGGATGAAGAGCTCGAATTTTCTGTTGAGTGTAAAATCGACGGTCTTTCATGCGCTCTCACGTATGAGGGCGGCCGTCTTGTTGTCGGAGGCACACGCGGAGACGGTGTTATAGGCGAAAACGTAACGGCAAATCTTAAAACTATCAAAAGTATCCCGCTTGTTATTGACTATCCCGGCCGCCTTGTCGTTCGAGGCGAGGTTTATATGCCGCGTAAGAATTTTGAGGCGCTCAACGCAGAGAGGGAAAGAAATGAGGAACCTCTTTTTGCAAATCCGCGAAATGCCGCCGCAGGTTCGCTTCGACAGCTCGACCCGAAAATTACCGCTAAACGTGATCTTGATATATTTATTTTCAATATTCAGGAATGTGACAAAACTTTTGAAAAACATGACGAGGGCTTTGATTTCCTTTCCTCCCTCGGTTTCCGTGTTGTCCCGTTTCATAAAACATTATCGCGTTTTGACGATATAGTTTCAGCTATTGAGGAAATAGGAAAAATGCGAGAAAAGCTGCCGTATGATATTGACGGGGTGGTAATAAAAGCTAATTCTATTAAAAAGCGTTCTGAAATCGGAGAGAATACCAATACTCCGAAATGGGCTGTTGCGTATAAATTTCCCCCCGAACAAAAAGAAACCGTATTGCGTGAGATAATCGTTCAGGTGGGCAGAACCGGTGTTTTAACTCCCAATGCCCGTTTTGACCCTATTCGCCTTGCCGGTACCACTGTTTCGCGCGCAACACTGCACAACCGTGATTTTATAAACGAAAAAGACATTCGCGTAGGCGACGTTATAGTGGTGCAGAAGGCAGGAGATATTATCCCCGAGGTTGTATCTGTCAATAAGAAAAAGAGTAATGAAAATGCTGAACCTTTTCTCATGCCGACAGTTTGTCCCTCCTGCGGAATGCCGGTATATGCAGACGAAGATTCCGTTGCGGTGCGCTGTACAAATACTGCCTGTCCTGCACAGCTCGTGCGTAATATCGAGCATTTTGTATCGCGTGACGCCATGAATGTTGACGGTCTCGGTCCCGCGCTCGTAAAAGCTCTTAAGGACGCCGATATGATACACGATGCGGCGGATCTGTATTATCTCGACTTTGACGAAGTAGCAAACCTTGACAGAATGGGTAAAAAGAGCGCCGAAAATCTGCGTGACGCCATTGAAAAATCAAAATCGGCAGGACTTGCGCGGCTTCTTTATGCTCTCGGAATACGGCAGGTCGGCGAAAAAGCAGGTGAAAATCTTGCCGCCGCGTTTGGCGATATTGAGGACTTTTTCACACTGAAAAAAGAAGATTTGACAGGTTTACAGGATATAGGCGATATCAGCGCGGATTATATCGTCGAGTTTTTCTCGCAGCCCACTACACGTACTTTGGTTGATAAGTTAAAGAGAGCCGGTGTGCTTTGCACTGCCGTGAAAGACGAGCTTGCCGATAACAGATTTGACGGCTTGACGTTTGTTTTGACAGGAAAGTTACCGTCTCTTACGCGAGAGGAAGCGGAAAAGATAATAGTAAGTCACGGCGGAAAGGCCTCTTCGTCGGTATCAAAGAAAACCGACTATGTTCTCGCAGGAAGCGATGCCGGAAGTAAACTTACAAAGGCTCAAAATCTCGGTGTTAAAATAATTGATGAAGAAAAGTTTATGGAAATGGTGAAGTAATGTTTGTTGATAACGTAAAAATCTATTTGAAAGCAGGTGACGGCGGAAGGGGCTGCGTCTCATTCCACAGGGAGAAATATATTTCTCACGGCGGCCCTGACGGGGGAGACGGCGGAAAGGGAGCCGACATAATTCTGACGGTGGATAACGGCGTAAATACACTTTTAAGCTACAGATACCGTCATAAGTTTGTTGCAGATAACGGCGAGGACGGAAAAAACTCAAAATGCCACGGCAAGAACGCTAAAAATCTCATATTGCCCGTACCTCCCGGAACTGTTGTAAAAGACGCGAAAACCGGTCTTGTTATACACGATATGTCAGACGGTGAGGACTTTGTAATATGCAAAGGAGGAAAAGGCGGCTGGGGTAACGTGCATTATGCTACGCCAACGCGACAGATACCGAGATTTGCGAAAAACGGTATGAAGGGTGAAGAAGCAGAGGTTATTTTTGAACTTAAAATGATAGCCGATGTCGGGCTCGTCGGATTTCCCAACGTCGGAAAATCTTCAATTCTCTCTATTATCAGTACGGCAAAACCCAAAATCGCGAATTATCATTTTACCACTCTCGCGCCTAATCTCGGAGTGGTAAAGACAGGCGAGGGCAGGGGATTTGTTGCGGCTGATATTCCCGGTCTTATTGAGGGCGCGTCAGAAGGAGCAGGTCTCGGCCTTGAATTTTTACGCCACGTCGACAGGTGCCGTCTTATCCTCCACGTTGTGGACATTTCTCATGCCGACGGCAGAGACCCTCTTGATGATATCAAAAAAATAAATTATGAGCTAAAGAAGTATTCGCCTGAATTAGCCTCGCGTCCGCAGATTGTAGTTGCAAATAAATTTGACGCTTTGCCGGAAGATGATGATTTGACAGAGTTTGAAAAATACGTTTCGGATAACGGCTGGCAATTGATTTACTCCTCCGCGGCAACTGGAGAAGGTATCGATAAGGTTGTAAAGGCGGCCTCTGATATGCTTGCGACTTTGCCTCCCGTAAAGGTTTATGAAAGGGAATATGTCAAAGAAAGCGTTAAAATACCTGATGAGCATGATATTACTATCAAAAATGTTGACGGAGTATATGAGGTCGAGGGAGAATGGCTCTATAATCTCATGGGTTCTGTAAACTTTGATGACCGAGAGTCGCTTATGTACTTTGAGCGCGTATTGAGAAACGCCGGCGTCATTGATAAGCTCACGGAATTCGGCGTAAAAGACGGTGATACTGTCAGTATTTACGGTTTTGAATTTGATTTTATTCTATAAAAAACAGACGGTTATCCGTCTGTTTTTTAATAAATCAAATTTTACATTTTTCAATTGCGTTTTTCCAGCCGCGAAGGAGCTTGCCCCGCGTCTCATCCTGTATTTTAGGTGAGAAAGATTTGTCTGTTATTAATATTCGCTTTATTTCGTCAAGGTCGTTATATACTCCGCATGATAATCCGGCGAGGAGTGCCGCACCGAGTGCCGTTGCTTCACGGCATGAAGGTAGTTTTATGTTAATTTGCGATATGTCAGCCTGAAATTGCATTAAAAAATTGTTTTCAGTTGCGCCGCCGTCTGCTTCGAGTGTAGATATTTTGATTCCGCTGTCGCTCACCATTGCAGAAAGCACGTCGTTTGTTTGATATGCAAGGGATTCAAGTGCGGCACGGATAATGTGATTCTTATTTGTGCCTCGTGTAAGTCCGCATATAATTCCGCGTGCTTCAGGCTGCCAATACGGAGCGCCGAGACCGGTGAAAGCAGGAACTAAATATACGCCGCCCGTATCGTTTACCGAAAGCGCGGCTTCTTCGCTTTGCGCCGAGTAAGAAATCAGATTCATCTCGTCACGCAGCCACTGTATGGCGGCGCCTGCGACGAAGACCGAGCCTTCAAGAGCGTAAAACGTCTCCTTTTTAATTCTCCATGCGACTGAACTTATGAGTCCGAATTCGCTGTTTACTCGGTTTTTTCCGGTATTCATCAAAAGGAAACAGCCTGTGCCGTATGTATTTTTACATTCACCTGAATTAAAGCAACCGTGACCGAAAAGCGCCGCCTGCTGATCGCCTGCAACGCCGCAGATTTTGATTGACGAGCCGAAAATTTTCTTTTGAGTTTCGCATATAACGCATGAGCTGTCTACTACTTTCGGAAGCATCTTATAGGGAATATCAAATATCTTCAGCAGCTCTTTATCCCACGACATTGTGTTAATATTAAACAGCATTGTACGGCTTGCGTTGGAAACATCCGTTGCATGGCATTTGCCGCCGCTGAGATTCCATATGAGCCAACTGTCAACAGTACCGAAAAGCGCAAGACCTTTTTCCGCGTCTTTTCTGACGCCGGGTACGTTGTCAAGTATCCATTTGATTTTTGTGGCGGAAAAGTATGGGTCGATGACAAGTCCCGTGCGTTCCTTTATCATCTGCTCGAGACCGTCCGCTTTTAGCTTGGCACATATGTCAGCCGTCCTTCTGCATTGCCATACTATAGCGTTGCAGTAGGGTTTTCCGGTTTCTTTGTTCCATACTACCGTTGTCTCTCTTTGGTTTGTGATTCCTATGCCCGAAATCTGCGAGGCAGACAGTCCGCTTTCCTCAAGCGCCTTTTTTGCCACTTCAAGCTGTGTTTTCAGAATATCGTATGGATTATGTTCAACCCAACCTTCGTGAGGGAAAATCTGCCTGTATTCCTTTTGAGCGATTGATACGGCATTTGCGCTTTCATCAAAGATAATACATCTTGAGCTTGTCGTACCCTGGTCAAGGGACATTATATATTTTTTCATATCATAATCCTGACTTTACGTTTTAATACCTCTGCGTGAAAATCCGTAACTTTTCCTACTTCGCCGTCGACACATATGTTTTCAATATCAGAAATATCTATCGCAGTACATTTAACATATGTAGCATATTTTGAGAATTTATCTATCGGAGTCATTGATTCGGGATTGATGTGCTTACCCAATCTGTAATCATTTATTAAAGCTAAAAATTTATATCTCGGCATTTTTTTCACAAGTAAAACATCTAAGAGTCCGTCGTCGTATTCCGCAAGCGGCGCGGCCTTAAATCCGCCTCCGTAAAAGGAGCAGTTACCGATAACACATATAAG
>CAMGCN010000034.1 GCA_946040935.1 uncultured Clostridia bacterium
ACACCTAAGCCTTCGTCGGCAGCGTCAGATGTGTATAAGAGACAGGTTTTTGAGTATGCCCTCGATATCCGTCATGGAAATGAGACTCTCGGCAGAAAGCGCACCCGCTATTCTTGCCGCCGCAGTGTCTGCGTTTATATTATACACATTTCCCTGAAAATCACAGCCTATAGTCGAAATAACGGGGATATATCCCTTCTCGATTACATCTAAAACGGGTGTGACATTTACGCTTGTGATGTCTCCTACATATCCGAGCGACTCGTCCTTCATTTTAGCCTCTATCATATGACCGTCAACGCCCGAAAGGCCGATGGCGCGTCCGCCCTTATTCTCGATAAGATTAACAAGTCCTTTGTTTATTTTACCCGAAAGGACCATCTGCGCTATCTCTGCCGTATCCTTGTCCGTAACGCGAAGACCGTTTACAAACTCTGTCTTTTTGCCCATTCTTTCAAGGGTTTGTGTGATTTCAGGGCCTCCGCCGTGAACGAGTACCACCCTTACGCCTATAAGCGAAAGGAGGACTATATCACGCATGACCGAGTCCTTCAGTTCATCATTAACCATTGCTCCGCCGCCGTATTTTACGACGACAATCTTACCGTTATATTGCTGTATATAGGGAAGCGCGTGAACAAGAATTCTCGCGCGGTCTTTATTGGAAATTTCCATTATTCTCTCCTTAAGACGACGATAGTTTTTTCAAGATAAGCGCCGAAAAAATCTCACTTTTAACCTAAAAATCATGTACGGTAGTCGCCGTTTATCTTGACATAATCATATGTCAGGTCACAGCCCCATGCACACGCTGACGCCTCGCCTGATTTTAACGCAACATTTATGATAATCTCGTTTTCGAGAAGAATCTCTTTTGCCTTTTCCTCGGAAAAATCTATTCCTGCGCCGTTTTCACAAACAGGTATTACTCCTGCCGCGCTCTCAAAGGACACGTCGATTTTATTCACATCGACATCCGCCCCACTGTAGCCTATCGCACAAAGCACACGTCCCCAGTTTGCGTCAGAGCCGAACATCGCCGCCTTGGTAAGCGAGGAGCATACAACGCTCTTTGCAACGGTCTTTGCCGTTTTCTCGTCAGAAGCTCCCGTGACCTTGCACTCAATGAGCTTTGTCGCGCCCTCTCCGTCACCTGCTATAAGCCGGCAAAGGTGAACTGTAACCGTATTCAGCGCACGCATAAACTCGGTATAGTCATCACCCTCCTCGGTGATTTCGGGGTTTTGCGCCATACCGTTTGCGAGGACCGTGACCATATCGTTTGTCGAGGTGTCGCCGTCTATGCTTATCATATTAAATGTATTCTGTACATCGCTCGAAAGCGCGCGCTGAAGCATCTGCGAGCTGATAGCGCAGTCGGTGGTGATAAATACGAGCATTGTCGCCATGTTCGGGTGAATCATTCCCGAACCCTTTGCGATGCCTCCTATTTTACATTCCTTACCGCCGCATTCAAAGGAAACAGCAACCTGTTTTAAGCGTGTGTCGGTAGTCATAATGCCTTCCGCGGCCTCTGCGCTTTTGTCTCCCAGCTCTTTTACAAGCTCGGGAATTCCCGAAGCAATCGGAGCTATATCAAGCCTTTGACCTATAACGCCGGTAGAGGCGACAATGACGTCGTTTTCGTCTATGCCCAGCTCTTTCGCGAGAAGAGAGCTCATCTTTTCTGCTATTTCAATGCCGTCGGCGTTGCAGGTGTTTGCATTTCCGCTGTTGCAAATCACAGCCTGTGCCTCGCCCGTAGCAAGATGACGTTTGGTTACAACGAGCGGCGCACCCTTTACGAGATTGGTAGTATATACTGCCGCCGCGCTCGCTTTCTTCTCGCTGAATATCAGCGAAAGGTCGCGTTTTTCCCTGCTTTTGCGGATTCCGCAGTGTACTCCGCCGGCGCTAAAGCCTTTTGCGGCGGTGACGCCGCCTTCGATTATCTTTATCATAGTTCAAGTCCCCTTGTTTCGTCTGTTCCCATTACTATATTCATACATTGTATCGCCGCGCCCGAAGCGCCCTTACCGAGATTATCATATCTCGCACAGAGGATTATACGCTCGTCGTTTCCCGACACGCCCACAGTCATTTTATCGGTTTTGGAGTATTTCGCCGCCGACAGAAATCCCTCCTCGTCATCTTCGCCGTAAAAGACGACGGGACCGTTATATGCGTTTTTATAAACAGCCTTTATGTCATCCGCGTTTCCTTTTATCTGCGAGGCAAAGAGAGGCACCGTGACTTCCATACCGCTGTAAAAGTCGGATACCACCGGGCAGAAAACAGGTGTAACGTCAAGCGAACACGCCGCCTTCATCTCGGGCAGGTGCTTGTGATTTTGACCTATGCCGTACTGTCTCGGCGCGAAAAGAAGCTCATTTTCGCTCGACTCATACTCGGCAATCATCTTTTTGCCGCCTCCGCTGTATCCCGTTATTGAAAAACAGAAAAGGGGTAAATCACTCGGTATTATTCCTGCCTTTACAAGCGGAGAAACGAGGGCGATAAAACCGCCGGCGTGACAGCCCGGAACGGAAATCCTCTTTGATTTTGCTATCTCTTCGCGTCTGTTTTTATCAATTTCGGGAAATCCGTACGTCCAACCCTGCGCCGTTCTGTGCGCGCTCGAGGTATCGAGGATCACCGTATCGTCCGGCGCAAGCTCTGCCGCCTCGCGCGCCGCCGCGTCGGGAAGACAGAGAAAGGCAATATCCGCTTCGCAGAAAGCTTCCCTCCTTGCGGCGTTGTCCTTTCGCATTTCCTCATTCAGAGTTATTACGGAAATATCATCTCTGTCCTTTAGTCTTTCGTGAATTCTAAGACCGGTTGTACCGGCACTGCCGTCAATAAATACTTTTTTCATAACACCTTAATATGCCGAATTTGACCGCCACACGGACGGTCAAATTTTCAGTAAAACCGCACGATTTACGGATTTCGCCTTTCATGCGATTTATTATTTTTTGTTTGCGTTTTTCGCCGCGACCTGCGCCCCGACCGATATCGGAAGGCCGAAGAGATTTATAAAGCCCTTTGAGTCTTTCTGATCATATACGTGATCTTCGCCGAATGTCGCAATCTCCTCAGAGTACAGCGACCAGTCGCTCCACGCGCCTGCCTTTATCATGTTGCCTTTATACAGCTTTATCTTTACTTTTCCCGTTACATGCTCCTGAGTCTTCGTAACAAAAGCGGAAAGCGCCTCGCGCAAAGGAGTGTACCACTGACCGTTGTAAAGAAGGTCGGCAAATGTAACAGAAAGCTCCTGCTTCTTGTGCATTGTCATCTTGTCAAGACAGAGCGTCTCAAGATAATTGTGAGCGAAATAGAGTATAGCTCCGCCGGGTGTTTCATAAACGCCGCGGCACTTCATGCCGACAAGACGGTTTTCCACGATATCGAGAAGTCCTATACCGTTTGCTCCTCCGAGCTCGTTTAATTTGAGAATGATATCTTTTGCGCTCATCTTTACACCGTCGACAGCGACAGGAACTCCCGCCTCAAAATCAAGCGTCACATAGGTGGGCTTATCAGGCGCGTTGATAGGCGAAACTCCCATTTCGAGGAAGCCCTCTTTTTCATACTGGGGCTCGTTTCCGGCGTCCTCAAGGTCGAGTCCCTCATGGGAAAGATGCCACATGTTTTTATCCTTTGAATAATTGGTTTCACGGTTGATCTTCAGAGGGATGTTATGAGCCTCTGCGTAGTCTATCTCCTCGTCGCGGCTCTTTATATCCCATTCACGCCAGGGAGCTATTATCTGAACATTGGGAGCAAAAGCCTTAATTGCAAGCTCAAAACGTACCTGGTCATTTCCCTTACCGGTACAGCCATGACATATCGCGTCCGCGCCCTCTGCTATTGCTATCTCGGCAAGTCTCTTACCTATAATAGGACGTGCAAGGGATGTGCCCAGCATATATTCCTCGTATTTTGCGCCCGCCTGAACAGTCGGGATTATCATTTCATTTACAAACTCGTCGGTTAGATCCTCGACGTAAAGCTTTGACGCACCTGTTTTAAGTGCCTTTTCCTCAAGTCCCTCAAGTTCGTCCGCCTGACCGACATTTCCCGAAACCGCTATAATCTCGGGATTGTTATAATTCTCTTTAAGCCACGGAATAATTATCGAAGTATCAAGTCCGCCTGAATACGCGAGAACTATCTTTTTTATATCTTTCTTTTCCATTTTACTGCCTCCGAATCTCTTCTTTTGCATAATTATACTGCATAAAATGTATAATGTCAAGAAATTTATTGAATTTTCTGTATAAATAATGCATATTTTTGCATATTGTACAATTGTTATATATTCAGCGAAGGGTTTTTGTATATCTTATACATAGCAGAATATTCAAACAAGCTGTTATCTTCCCAATTATACTAACCGTTAAGTTTCTGCATACGGATGTCCTTGCCCGTGAAAACGAGCGGAATATACTCGCCCATAAGCCGAGAGAGTATACGGTCGCCGTATTTTGAACGAATTTCGGCCGCAGAAAGGTTAGTGCTTATAATAGTCTTTTTTCCTGTGTTCATTCTGTCATTTATAAGATTGTATAGAAACGGAACGTTATTCTGTCCGGGTGCTTCGGCGCCGAGGTCGTCTGCTATGAGAAGCTCGCACTCTAAAAATCTCTTTGAGCTTCCGTCTCCCCGCGCATATTTATCCGCTTCAAATCCACTGATGATATTCTGCGCCGTTTCATATACGACATCATATCCGCGGCTGATAACAACACGCGCGATAGAAGTGGAAAGATGCGTTTTCCCGAGACCTGTTCCCCCCATAAAGGTGAGGTTATCGGAACTTTCAAGGTCAAAGCTCTCGGCATAGTCTTTACATGCGTTAAGATTTTTCTCCGCGTTTTTTCTGTCCGCGCCTTTGTAGTAATCAAGGGAAAACGTCTCAAACGACTGGGTTTTCAAAAGACTTCCGAGGCCGCTCTTTTCAAGCGTGATTTCAGATAGAGCTCTCTTAAAACAAGAGCATGCTTTTCCCTCTATGCTTCCCATGTCGTTACATATCGGACACTCGTATTTCGGCTCTGTCGCGTCGGGTGAATAACCGTGCGCCGCGAGCAGAATTTCACGCGACCTCTGAAGCTGTTCGTTATCTTTTCTTAACGCGCAAATCCTCTTATCTATATCAAGAGGGCCTTTTCTTATCTCGTCCATAACACGGCCTGCCGTCTTTGCAAGGGCGTCGTCAATTTCTTTTAAGCCCTTTATTTCGGCATAAAGCCTTATTTTCTCGGCATACGCCTTGTCTTCGGCGCGCCTGCGCTTTTCGTCAAAGCTCATGCGAACCTTACGGTAGTCGTCATTACTTCTCGCCATTTTTATCTCCCAGTTTTTTGTTTCCCCGCTTTAGCGCCGCCTCGAAAAATTCATCGGTGTCAAAGCTGGTATTCTGCATTTTCTGCTGTCTGTATCTGTCGCGCGCCGCCTCGACGTCGGCAACGGTGCGATATCCTGCCGAATTCCATTTTTCAAGCACCTTTGCAGTGTAGGAAAAAGGAACCTTCGCGTTATTGTTTATCGCGACGTCATATGCGAGCTTTATAAGCTCTTCGGAATATTCCTGACCGCACCAGCCGGCAATAGTTTCCTTTTCCTTCGCCGAAAGCGCACGGCTTCCCATTCCGAAAATCTTTCTCACTTTTCCCGTCATACTGTCAAAAAGCTCGGCGGTCTTTACATACTCTTCAAACGCGGCAAGATTGTCAATTCCCTGGTTATAGAGAGTATATGCCGTTTTGGTAACATAGGCGACAGAGTTTTTTCCCTTGCCGGCACAGTATGAGAACAAAAGAAGAATGTGCTCAAGGCTCATCCCCAGATAATCGGCAAGCCCGATAACACGGCTGACCTCTGTCGGTGTAAAAATACTGCCGCATATTTTCTGCGACTCGTCAATTATCACTTTATATTCGGGTTTTTGCTCAATAAGAGAGGCTATCTGTTCGCCCGTATATTCCGAATAGGAGGAGGGCATGACAGCTCCGCCTTTTTTCTCCGTTTCAGACTTTTTTTCCTCTTTTTTCTCTGTCTCGTTCCCTTTCTTCGGCGTGAGCGTCGGATTTCTTCTCGCCCTCGGCGAGGAAAGCAAAAATCCCGATTCTCTCAAACTCTTTATTGCCCCGTCTGCTTCCGATTCGGAAACGGACAGCCGTGAAGACAGCTCTTTTACCGCGTCCGCCTGCTCGCAGCGCAGGGCAGAATCGGCGCAAATAAGAATCAGTACGCGAAGCTGAATTTCGGAAAGAGCCGAAAGCTTCTCTGCCGTAATTCCCGGAAGTGATACTATACTCTGCCCGTAATTTAACTCAATTTTCATTTTTTCTTTCCTTTATCTCATAGCACAAAGTCATAAGCATATCGCCGAGATTCACATCCTGTACCGCAATTTTTTCATCATTTATATTTAGCTCTGTGTTGGTAAAATTCCATATTCCGCGAACACCGGCAAGAGCCGCCTTTTCAGAAACATCCTTCGCCGCCTCTGCAGACACGGCGAGTATCGCGATATCAACGGTGTTTTCCGTACAGAATGAATTAAAGCTCTCAAAGGGAAGTACTTTTATCCCCGAGATACTTTTACCGCACTTTTCCGAGTCGCAGTCAAATATAGCTAAAAGCTTTACCCCTCTCCGAGTGAAAATGGAGCCCGAAGCTATCGCGCGGCAAAGGGATCCCGCGCCGATTATCACCGCGCCGAAATCGTCCTGCACGCCGAGTATCTCACCTATTTTCTTATAAAGATAAACCACGTTATATCCGTAGCCCTGCTGACCGAACCCTCCGAAGCAGTTCAGATCATGACGTATTTGAGACGCGGTTGAGCCCATCATCTTTGCAAGCTCGCCCGAGCTCACACGCAGTTTATCCCGGCGGTACAGCTCGCGCAACGCTCTGTAATATCTCGGCAAGCGGTTCACAACCGAGCGGGAAACGCCGTTTTCGCTTTTGTTTTGCATATTAAAGCGACCTTATTACCGAATAAAGATATTCTGCATATTCAGCGCATGTTGCGCCGTTTTTATCGCATGTAATAACGTGCTCGCCCGATGCGGCGCAAGCGTCTGTTGCCAAAGCGAGCTTTTGCGCCTTGTCGTTCATGCCGATGTGGGAAAGCAGCATCTGTGCGGCGCGAAGTATGCTCGAGGGATTTGCATAGTCGCCCAGCCCCTCCTCGATAAGTCGGGGAGCTGTTCCGTGAATTGCCTCAAACATAGCGTATCTGTCGCCGATATTCGCACTGCCTGCAGTTCCGACTCCTCCCTGAATCTGCGCCGCCTCGTCGGTGATGATATCTCCGTAGAGGTTGGGAAGCAGGAATACCTGAAAACGGCTGCGTATATCGGTATTGACAAGGTTAGCCGTCATAATGTCGATATACCAATCCTCCACGGTTATTTCGGGATAATCTTTTGCTATTTCATTGCATATCGCCGTAAATTTACCGTCGGTTTTCTTCATTATATTGGCTTTTGTCACTATCGCGAGGTTCTTCTTTCCGTTTGCTCTTGCAAACTCGAAAGCGGCACGGGCGATTCTCCTTGTTCCGAGGTCGGTCGTCACCTTGAAATCAAAAGCTAAAGTTTCGGGTATCTCAATACCGCGGCTGCCGAGGACATACTCGCCCTCGGTATTCTCTCTGAAAAATGTCCAGTCAATATTCTCCTCGGGAACGCAGACAGGGCGCACGTTCGCAAACAGATCGAGCTCGCGTCGCAAAGTTACGTTCGCGCTCTCCATGCTTCCTCCCTTTGGAGTGGCGGTAGGCCCTTTCAAAAGGACAGTACACTCCTTGATTTCGGCGAGGACATCGTCGGGCACGGATTTTCCCTGTGCCATTCTGTTTTCTATGGTAAGTCCGTTTATCTGTCTCTTATACACATCTCCGAGCCCACGAGACGCTACGCTATCT
>CAMGCN010000035.1 GCA_946040935.1 uncultured Clostridia bacterium
CATTTAATATTAATTGAGATATAATCTTATTACAATGAATGATTAATAATTAATGGGGGATATATGGAAAGAAATACATTACAAAAAAATGTCATTTACGATACCGTAATATCCATGGATCACCCCTCGGCGGATGAAGTGTGTAAAACAGTCCGCAAAAAATACCCCAGCATAAGTCGGGCTACTGTTTTCAGAGTTCTTTCGGGACTTTCCGACAAAGGAAAAATTCAAAAAATTCACATCGCCGACACAGCCGACAGATATGATTTTACACTGGGCGAACATTCTCATGTTGTATGCCGTAAATGCGGCAAGGTCGCGGATGTGGCGCGCGAAGGATTTGAAGAAATAAGAAAACCTGCCGAGAATTTGTCTGGATTTTTGATAGAATCGTTCACTGTAACATATTCGGGACTATGCCCCGAATGCAGCCGTGATTAAAAAATTTTATATATAAAGGAGAATTAAAACCATGAAAAAGTGGAGATGTACAATCTGCGGAGAAATCGTTGAGAGCGAAACCCGCCCTGAGGCTTGCCCTCTTTGCAAGGCGCCGGGCGAAAAGTTTGAAGAGGTGAAGGAAGGAGCTCTTGACTGGGCAGCTGAGCACGTTATAGGCGTTGCAAAGGATGTTCCCATGGAGATAATAGAGGGACTTCGTGCAAACTTTAACGGCGAATGCACAGAGGTCGGTATGTACCTCGCTATGGCGAGAGCCGCACACAGAGAGGGATATCCCGAAATAGGACTTTACTGGGAAAAGGCAGCTTATGAAGAGGCAGAGCACGCTGCAAAATTCGCTGAGCTTCTCGGCGAGTGCGTATCCCCCTCGACTAAGGAAAACCTCACTGTCAGAGTTGAAGCTGAAAACGGCGCAACCCTCGGCAAGTTCGAGCTCGCAAAGAAAGCAAAAGAACTCGGTCTTGACGCTATACATGACACTGTTCACGAAATGGCACGCGACGAAGCACGCCACGGCAAGGCTTTTGAAGGACTTCTTAAGAGATACTTCAACTGATTACATATATTTAGGAGGAATATAACATGGACAAGTATGTATGCCCCTGCGGCTATGTTTACGATCCCGAGGTAGGCGATCCCGATAACGGCATCGCTCCGGGAACGGCATTTGAAGATTTGCCCGACGATTGGACCTGCCCGATATGCGGTCTTGACAAGGACTCTTTTTCAAAAGAATAATGACACAAAAAATGCTCGCGTTATGCGAGCATTTTTTTGGTTTCCGAAAATCACCCGGAAAGCGTGTGATTTCACAGAGGCTTTGCCGTTGAATAACACCCTCCGAACGGCTCCCTGTATAAGGTGAGCCATTAGCGCGCTCCGACCGGTTCCACGTGTAAAGGGAGCTGTCAGCGAAGCTGACTGAGGGATTGTTTTGGTATATTTACAGAGATTGATTATTGTGTTGCACTTGACTTGAGAATCCGGCCTCCACTGTGTAAGGGGAGCCGTTGCCGAAAGTGGGTAATGGTTATTATTTAGAGTCATAGTGTGACAATCCCTCCGTCACGGCATACGCCGCGCCACCTCCCTTTACACAAGTGAGGCGTAGGCTGAATACAATTTTACCGTATATCGTCCGTGAGTGTTTCTTGCCTGCGACGCACATAATCGTCCGAAAATAAAAAGTCCGAAAACGGTCTGAAAACCCGACCGTTTTCAAACCGTTTATTTATACAGTATTTTCTTCAGGAACTGTCCCGTGTACGACATGTCGACCTTTGCGACCTCTTCGGGCGTGCCTGCGGCAATGATTTCGCCGCCGCAGTCGCCCCCCTCGGGACCGAGATCTATAATATAATCCGCGGTTTTTATAAGGTCGAGGTTGTGCTCGATGACGATGACGGTGTTGCCTCCCTCTACCAAACGCTGTAATACTTCAATGAGTTTTCTCACGTCTTCCGAGTGCAGACCTGTTGTCGGCTCGTCCAAAATATAAAGGGTTTTGCCGGTGCCTCGCTTTGAAAGTTCGGCTGCCAGCTTTACTCTCTGCGCTTCGCCGCCTGAAAGAGTGGTGGACGACTGCCCGACTTTGATATATCCGAGTCCGACATCTTTCATGGTATCGAGCTTGCGTTTAAGCTTCGGCAGGGCGTCGAAAAATTCCGCTGCTTCGTCTATCGACATATCCAGCACATCAAATATGCTTTTATCCTTGTACTTGCATTCCAATGTTTCGCGGTTGTAGCGTTTTCCGTGACATTCATCGCAGGTGACGTAAACATCGGGCAGAAAGTGCATTTCGATTTTCTTTACGCCGTCTCCCTCGCAGGCCTCGCATCTTCCGCCTTTTAGATTAAAGGAAAACCTGTTTGCTTTATATCCTCGCGCTTTTGCCTCTTTGGTCTGCGCGAAAAGCTCGCGTATGTCGTTAAAAAGTCCCGTATATGTCGCGGGATTTGAACGGGGCGTCCGTCCTATCGGGCTCTGGTCTATCGCTATTACTTTATCTAAATGCTCTGTTCCCGTTATCTCGTCGTGTTCGCCCGGAAAGGTGTATGCACGGTTGAGAGTTCTTGCAAGCGACTTGTATATTATCTCGTTTACAAGGCTGGATTTGCCGCTTCCCGAAACGCCGGTTACACATATAAACTCACCGAGAGGAAATGACACGTCTATATTTTTGAGATTGTGCTCTCTTGCGCCTTTTACAGTCAGATATTCTCCGTTGCCCTTTCTTCTTGTTTTGGGAATCTCGATTTTTTTCTTTCCGGAAAGATACGCGCCCGTGACAGAATCGGGATTTTTCTTTATTTCGTCCGGCGTTCCCGCCGCCACTATACGTCCGCCGTTAACTCCTGCGCCGGGACCGATATCAACGATATAATCACTTTCCATCATTGTCTGCTCGTCGTGTTCTACTACTATGACGGTATTTCCCGTATCGCGCAGTGCTTTAAGCGTGTCGATTAACTTGTCATTGTCACGTTGGTGCAGACCTATGCTCGGCTCGTCAAGAATGTATAAAACTCCCGTAAGTGCGGAGCCTATCTGGGTGGCAAGCCGTATTCTCTGCGCTTCGCCGCCCGAGAGGGTGCCTGCGTTTCTCGCAAGCGTCAGATATTCGAGACCCACGCTCTTCAGAAATTCCAACCGAGAGCGGATCTCCTTAACTATATCGTGCGCGATCTTTTCTTCTGTTTGAGTAAGGTCGAGATTGCAAATAAATTCAAGCGCGTCTGTTACGCTCATACGGCAAAAGTCGTCTATATTCTTATTGCATACAGTTACGCCGAGCATGGCGGGGTTTAGACGCGCTCCGCCGCATGCGGGGCATTTCTCGTCTATCATAAACTGCTCGTAATACTCATACATTTTAGGGTTTTGCTCATAGCGCTGCTGCATCATGTTGATTATACCGTCAAATGTGACAGTTTGCTTTTTTGATGTGTTGTCAAAATATCTTGTAACGGTATAATAATCTTCACGGTCGCCGTATTTCAGCACTTCGAGTGCTTTTTTTGAAAAGCTCTTAATTGGCGTGTCGAGTGTAAAGCCGTACTTTTTACCCACCGCCGCGAAAAGAGGCCCGTTCCATGAATGTTCGTCAAGCGACTTGAAACCGTTTACCTGTATTGCTCCGTTTCTCAAAGAGAGGGAAGTATCGGGTACGGCAAGCTCGAAGGCGACTCGCTTCATCTCGCCTATTCCGAGACAGTGGGGGCAGGCGCCCAAGGGCGCGTTGAAAGAGAACATTCTCGGCTCAAGCTCGCCTATATAAAAGTCGTGCTCTTCGCAGGCGTAGCTCTGGGAAAAGAAGTTTTCATTTCCGTTTTCTTCTACCACAAGGCAGTTTCCTGCGCCTATTTTAAGCGCCGTTTCAATACTGTCGGCAAGCCGTCCCCTTATGTCGGGCTTCATGATAAGTCGGTCGACTACTATCTCTATTGTGTGTTTCAGGTTCTTTTCGAGACTGATTTCTTCGCTCAGCTCGTACATGTTTCCGTCGATTCTCGCACGGACAAATCCGCCTTTTCTCGCACTCTCAATCACCTTTTCGTGCATACCTTTTTTCGCGCGGACGACGGGAGCGAGTATCATGAATTTGCTTCTTTCGGGGAAGGTCATGACTTTCTCTATAATCTGCTCGGTTGTCTGCTGACGAATTTCCTTGCCGCAGACGGGGCAGTGGGGAACGCCTATACGCGCGTACAAAAGGCGCAGATAGTCGTATATCTCGGTTACGGTGCCCACGGTGGAACGCGGATTTCGCGATGTTGTTTTCTGGTCGATTGAAATAGCGGGGGACAGACCGTCTATCGAGTCGATGTCGGGCTTGTCGAGCTGTCCCAAAAACATCCTGGCATAAGATGAAAGAGATTCGACAAATCTTCTGTGCCCCTCCGCGTATATTGTATCAAACGCAAGCGATGATTTGCCGCAGCCTGAAAGTCCTGTGAAAACCACGAGCCTGTCACGAGGTATGGTGAGGTCGATATTCTTCAGGTTGTGAACTCTCGCGCCCTTTACGGTTATATATTTTGCCATTATTCGCTCTCCTGTAATTTCTTGATTTCATCGCGCAGAAATGCCGCTTTTTCAAACTCAAGCAGCTTTGCCGCCTCTTTCATTTCCTTTGTCATGCGCTCGATGATCTCTTGCTTTTCCGTCTTGGTATAATGCCTCGGCGCTTTTTTCATCTTGCCTGTCGTGTTGTCCGCGATTCCTATTTCTATGAGGTCGCGCACGCCTTTTACGATTGTCTTGGGAGTTATACCGTTCTTTTTATTGTATTCTGACTGTATCTTGCGGCGGCGGTTTGTCTCGGCTATCGCGTTTTTCATCGACTTTGTCATGACGTCGGCGTACATTATAACCTTTCCGTCTGCATTTCTTGCCGCTCTGCCTATCGTCTGAATCAGTGATGTTTCAGAGCGCAAAATACCCTCTTTGTCGGCGTCGAGTATGGCGACGAGGGAGACTTCGGGAATGTCGAGACCTTCGCGCAAAAGGTTTATTCCCACGAGGCAGTCGAAAACACCGAGCCGCAGATCGCGGATTATCTCCATTCTCTCCATTGTGTCTACTCTGTGATGGATGTATTTGACCTTGACTCCGTTTGAGTCAAGATATTCTGTCAAATCCTCCGCCATGTTCGTTGTAAGAGTTGTGACGAGGGTGCGCTCTCCCTTTTCGGCGCGTTCGCGTATTTCTCCCAGCACATCGTCCACCTGACCTTCGATAGGCCTTACTTCAATTTCGGGATCGATAAGTCCCGTGGGACGTATCAGCTGTTCGGCGATTTGCGCGCTGTTTTCTTTCTCGTATTCGCCGGGTGTTGCCGAAACAAATATAACCTGATTTATTTTCTCTTCAAATTCTTCAAAATACAACGGACGGTTGTCGGCGGCCGAAGGCAGACGGAAGCCGTAATCAATAAGATTGCGTTTTCTCGCCGAATCTCCTCCGCTCATTCCGCGCACCTGCGGAAGAGTGACGTGACTTTCGTCGATAAACATGAGAAAATCTTTCGGGAAATAGTCGAGCAGAGTGTAGGGTGTTGAGCCGGGAGCGCGGCGCGACAGCACGCGCGAGTAGTTCTCTACTCCCGGACAGAAGCCGACTTCGGATAACATCTCAAGGTCGTATTTTGTTCTTTCTTCTATTCTCTGCGCTTCAATTAGCTTGCCCCGGCTTTTGAAGTATTCCACGCGTTCAAGCATTTCGTTGTATATATCTCCGAGCGCCGCCTCACGCTTTTCGTCCGATACGGCATAGTGGGTGGCCGGAAATATCGCGGCGTAGTTGAGCGTGGAGAGCAGTTCTCCCGTGAGGACGTTGATTTCGCTCACTCTTTCAACCTCGTCGCCGAAAAATTCGACTCGGATCGCTTTAGAATCGCTTGACGCAGGGAAAACCTCTACCGTATCTCCGCGCACGCGAAATTTATTTCTCTCAAAAGAAATATCGTTTCTGTCGTATTTTATTGATACAAGCTTGTTTATAAAATCGTCCCGTTCAAGCTGTTGGCCGGGTCTCACCGAAGCGATAAGCGACGAGTACTCCGCAGGGTCGCCGAGCGAGTAAATGCAGGAAACCGACGCAACTATGATAACGTCACGCCGCTCAAAAAGAGCGCTCGTCGCGCTGTGACGTAATTTGTCTATCTCATCATTTACGCTTGAGTCTTTTTCGATATATATATCTTTACCGGGAAGATATGCTTCAGGCTGATAGTAGTCGTAATAAGAAACAAAGTATTCAACCGCGTTTTCGGGAAAAAATTCGCGGAATTCGGAGCACAGCTGTGCGGCAAGGGTTTTGTTGTGGGCGAGAATAAGGGTAGGGCGGTTTACCTTTGCGATAATATTCGCCATTGTAAAGGTCTTTCCCGAACCTGTAACTCCGAGCAAAGTCTGGTCTTTGTCGCCGCGCAAAACGCCCTCTGCGAGTGCGTTTATCGCCTGCGGCTGATCGCCTGTGGGTTTATATTCGCTGTGAAGAATGAACTTGTCCGTTTTTCTGTCCTCCGTGTTTTTCGTATCATTATATTGTACCATAGAAATATAAATATGTAAATACACGGGTAAACACAAAAAGATATCCCGTAAAATTACAGTAAGGCGCTGCCTCTTGCATGGACGCCGCCCGAAGAGCATAGGATATTTATGTCGTTTTATATCTTTCGGCAATTACGGGCATAAGACATGAATTTGTGTGAAAAAACAAAAAGTGCCGTGAGGCACTTTTAATTATTAAGCGTTGAGCTTATGTCTTTAAGCGTTGAGTTAATGTCCTTTTTTCTTTGGACGGCGTATTTTCGCACGGTGGGGTGCGTAAACGACAAGGGACGCTATGAAAACTATGCTTGATATCACGAAAATCACCGCTGCCCAAATTATCAGCGCATTTGCCGTGCGGCCGTGCGCGATGGCGAGCAGGTCACGCGAGAAAGAGTTTTCAAGCACCGTAGAATAAGCGCCGAACGCTTTGTATATATAAGCGGCGGGCAAAAGAGTCGCAACCGATGACAGAAAAGCGACCGAACCTATTATATAAAAACATCTTTTCCCGTGTTTTTGATTGATTTTATAAATAAGGAAAATGACGACAGCCGCGATAAGAAATGCGTCAACAAAGCAAAAAGCGCTTCCTTTTACAATGTTGTATATGTCGGCGAGAATGATTTTGCCCTCTGTTCTTTTCTCCAAAATATCCGAGACTGTGTTGAATGTGCGGCTGTATTTTTCATCCGGCAGAAACTTTACGGCTTCGGTAACGCAAGCTGTTATCTGTTTTTTTGTTTCCTTTGGGTTTTCTATGCCCGAAAGGTATGAATCAAGGCTGTCTGTATCGTAAATTTCATTGAATGTCTCCTCCGGGCTGTTGAAAACCTTTTGACAGACATAAACCAGGTATTTTCCCGCGAAGACTTTATATTCGTCGCTGTCAAGTGAAGAATATATCCCCTCGGCGGTAATTCCTTCGGGCAGATCGAGCTTTTCAAGCGCGCTTTTAATGTTTTCGTCCGCGCGCTCGTAGTAGTTGTGCTCTTCTACCATCGCGTTGTAATATGCAATATAATCTTTTGACGTGAAGTTCACCACTCCGTACATAAGCGTCGCGGCAAGTGCGACGGCATATATAATTCCGAGAAGAACAGTGCCTACGCATCCGAAAAAGCGCGCGTATATATGAAGGGCTCTTTTGTCAATTTTTTTTTGAATATCCATTATTCATCCGATCCTGAATTGTAAATTTGCGAGTAGATTTCGTCTTCCGTCTGTGTTATCTTTCCTTCAATATCGGCGCTGAAAATGTAAACCGCATATGCTGCGGCAATGAGAAGCATCGGCATTGTGAGGAGAAAAATCTGTTTTACCGTTTTTAGTCTTAATTTCTTTTTAATACTTTTTTCCATGGCAACAGTATCTGTCTCTTATACACATCTGACGCTGCCGACGAAGGCTTGGGTGTAGGTCT
>CAMGCN010000036.1 GCA_946040935.1 uncultured Clostridia bacterium
TGACGCTATCAGTGCGGAGGGTATCAAAATACCGATAATAACAGTTAAGAAAACACATCCGCACACAAAGACGCTTTTTTTGGGAACGACTTCTGCATTCTTGCGTTTAATATGAATTTTAGATTTGGCAATATGCAAAACAATAGGGAGAAGAAGCGCCAAACCTATGCCCACAAGGAACGCGCGTTGTTTTAACGTTGGAGAATTGTAGAAGAAAGCGCCGAATACAGCAACCGTTGCACCGACAATCGCGGTAAGATAACGGATTACCTTTCCCGGATTTTTTAACTTATAGAATATTGTTTTCACAAGGGAAAACAGGTTGTTTAATGTCCAGTAGAAAACAAGTCCTGACGGAGAGGCGTATAAGAATATAAGGAAAAACGCCGCCATTCCGTAAAGCTGTATTTTTGTTTTAAGAGGAAATCCCTTAAGATAAAGCGAACTTGAGATTAAATTGACAAGCGTCATGATAAAGGGAAGTATGTTTATTGCGATACCGCCGATCACCAAAAGTCCGTCGGGACGGCTTAAGTCGGCGATGGGACCGAGAGAAACACCTTCGAGAGTTTTAAGATGAGACAGGAACTGATATGCCGCCATGAAAAACGGAATTTCAAGCAAAAGCGAGACAGAGCCGTGCAGAGCGTCTGTCGGCTTGTAGTTGTTCTGTCTGTAATATGTCTGCAGCATCATCATCTTTTCGTCGCCCGAAAAGACTTTTTTTATGTGAGCAACACCGTCATGCAGTTTAGCCTCGGTGTCTCTTGCCGCTTCCTGCATAGCGTCGGCACGGCGGTACAGAGGAAGAACGAGAATGTTCATCGTGAGGCTGAGAAAAACTATCATAAGACCGGGGTGAGAAACAAATCTGCCCGAAATCTCGAATATAAACTCAAACAACAGCTTGAGCGGACCAATAAACAGTGTCTCAATAATTTGAAATAATGACATTTTGATGGTTTTCCCCTTTTAATCTTGCTTTTTTGAAAGCTCTTCTTCTTTTTTGATTAAGTAATCTGCGGCGCGCGACGCACCGTCGCCGAAATTGCACCAGGTCTCTTCCTTTACCTCTTTTCGGCCGTTTTCATAGCGAGGATCGGTGAGGCAAGAGTCTATAAGCTCTTTAAGAGATTCCATGTTTTCATCCGTCAGCTCTTTGCCTAAACGCGGCAGAGCGGAAATAGTCCATAGAGGAGTGTCAAGCCACCAGGCATCATAAGGACCGAGGTCAAAGTTCGGGTTTGTATAGATTACGGGTTTGTCGTAAACAAGTGTGAAATCGAAAATTACACCCGAAAAATCGGATATAAGGATATCGGCGCGGCGAAGTACCTCGAAATTGTCGTTATCTCTGTTCCATTCGAGGTTTTCCGATTCGGGATATTTGCTCATCAGCTTGTCTATCATCTCTTTTTCGGAAATAAACGATTGCGGATGAGGACGCACGATAATGTGATATCCCGTTTTCAAAAGGACGTCGATGATTTTTCCTCCGTAAACGCTGAAAAGTGCGCTGGGTCCCCATGACGGGGCAAGAAGTACCGTCAGCGGATGCTCGGGCGCAGGACCGCTTTCTTTAAGTCTTTTGGCCATTTCATCCATGTACGGTATGCCGATTTGTATAAGCTCCTTTTCGGGCAGGGACCGAAGCTTTTCCAGCTTTCTTACGTCATGTGCCTGATATTCGCCCGACAGCATTATGGCGTCATAATAGTCAATGCCGAACATCCTGTAAAGGGCTATTTCACTTGCCGCGTGCGGGATGTGAACATAAAAGTCAACATCGCGCGAGCGCTTCCACTGATAGACATCAAGACCGGGCGTTGTGGAGATAAGGATGTTAGCGTTGAGAAAATTCAGCCTTGTAAATAATTTCCTCTCGTTTTCTATACATTCCGCACGAAGGTGAGGAATGTCCGCGCTTAACGCAGGGTCATCGGGAGATTCGGTTATATAAAGTATATCTTTTTCGCGCCTGTCCATTTCACGGCATATAGGCTCGAAAACCGTCCAATAGCGTTTGTTGTCCGAAAAAATAACAAAAGGTATTTTTTTGGCGCTTGTTTCAACTTTTCCGCTTGACAGCGTATAGCGTATCTTGATAAACAGCATGCGGAGCGAATATATGCCGGCACCGATAATGCTTATCAATATGGTAAACAGCATACTTCCTGTTCCGGGGTCAATGTATAGATGCATAAAAATACTCCTGTGTGAATTAAAAAATCAGTTGTATATAACAACAAATATTATAATACTTTTTAACAAAAAAAGCAATAGTATTTTGATGTTTTGGGCAATATGCACAAATAGTAATTATCGCCTCTTAATTTAGTCTTGTAATCGCAGAGTAGTCAAACCCGAAATATTAAAATATTATTATCCGAAGACCGGGTGAGCTATTACTTAAGTTAAAAAAGTTATCCGCCGACATAAATAACTTTACAAAAACGAATACAAGCTGTATAATTACGGTAATAAATCTTGAGAGGAAAATACGATGTTTCAAGGAAAAAGAAAAGCGATTACTTTCAGTTACGACGACGGTGTAACACAGGACAGGCGCCTGATAGAGCTTTTTGATAAATACGACTTAAAGGCAACCTTTAATCTCAATTCGGGACTGTTCAATACGGGCGGACCCATGCTTCGCGATGAGGTAACCATTCCACATGTCAGAATGAGAGCAGAGGAGGTTGAAAAAATTTATCGCGGACATGAGGTTGCGGCGCACTGCGTCACCCACAGATTTCTTGTCGGCACGCCCGAGGAAGAGATTATAGAGCAAGTTGAAAACGACCGGCTTGCGCTTTCCGACCTCGTCGGTTATGAGGTTCGCGGCTTTGCCTTCCCGGGCGGCGGAATAAACCATGACGCGCGTGCCGCTCGCATCATTCGGGAAAATACCGGTGTGAAGTACTGCCGTACTACCGACTCGAGCGGAAATTTTGAGCTTCCCGCCGATCTCCATGAGTTCAAACCTACTGTATATCATCATGTTGAGTTTGACCGTATGATAGAGCTCGGCAAGCAGTTTGTCGAACTAAAGCCCGAAAGAGATCAGCTCTTTTATATATGGGGGCACGCATACGAATTTGATATTCACAATACATGGGATAAATTTGAAGAGTTTTTGAAGATGATTTCCCGGCGCGACGATATCTACTACGGAACAAACAGCGACGTCCTGCTTGACAGAGAAGATAAAATATACAGATATTATAGCTTCAGGGCGGATAAAATCCGTGCGGCAAACGAAAACTATCCCTCAATAAAAACCGTTTCCGACCTTTATGACGCGCTCGATAAGATTTGGTGCGCCGAGACCTGCGCTCCCCGGCTTCGCGACGGGTGGTCAAAGGAGAATAAAACACTCGGTCAATGCTCGATTACCGCTTTTTTGGCACAGGATATATTCGGCGGAGAGGTTTACGGTATTTTGCGCCCCGACGGAAACTATCATTGTTATAATGCAGTGGGAGATTCTGTATTTGATTTGACGAGCGAACAGTTCGGAAAAGAAAAGTTAGATTATTCAAAGAATTTCTTACAGCATAGGGAAGAGCACTTTGCAAAAGAAGAAAAACGCAAGAGATATGAGATGCTGAAAAATGCTCTAAAATAAATTACTTTTTCGAATATTAAACCCGCCTGACCGAATGCTACGGGTGGACAAGGATGTACGATAAACTTAATACATTCAGTAAAAATATCGGCGCTGATATTGAAAACAGATTGAACAGATACAAGAGTGTTGAGGGATTTACATCGGTGTGGATATGGGCAGAAAAAATATCCGATACACAATATGAAATCTATATCGGATACGCATAAAAAATTGAGCGCGGATTGCAGAAATACTCTGTTGGTTGCGGTTCACCGAAATTAGTGATTTAAAAAACCGCTGAAAAGCCTTATTTTAAGTTGTTTTTCGGCGGTTATAATTTTACCTGTTACAGCATTTTTAAATACTATCCAACTGCTACTCTTAAAGTTATGCAACAAAATCTGCAAAGGGTTGTAAATCGCTGTTGATCGCATATTGTTCTAATGCGTTATAGTAATCAAAAAACACAAGGTTCCCTGTGTCCCTCAGGTTATCGGCAATCAATTGCCGAGGAGAAAAACGGTTTGCTTAATTCATAATTGCAAATTTGGTACTGCCGCCTGCATCAAGTCGACGACCGCTCGTTTGAGTGCGATATTCTGTAGGACTCACGCCGACGGTTTTTTTGAAGGCTGTCGGGAAATATCCGATATTTGAAAAGCCGCACATCTGTGCAACTGTGCCTATAGGTAAATCGCTGGTGCTTAACAGCTTCTTTGCCTGATTAATGCGAAGCTCGGCAATATATTTTTTTACTGACTTGCCCATATACTGCCGAAAGAGATGACTCACGGTGGATTCTGAGCAAACGCAAGCATGTGCGATATCCCAAATGGTAATGTCATTCATAAAGTTATGCTGTACATAAGCTAACAGCGAATTAAACGCTGCATTTTTTGTTTCTGTTTCTGGAATGTCCGTGAGCAATATTTGCAGTAAGCTCAGCATATGGCACAGTGGCTTTATCAAGGTATTTAAAGCTTCCGTAAGATAGCATATCCCACTGTCATTGTCAAGGGTCTCCGTGACCGTTGCCGGTCACTCCGATGAATGCCGCTCATGCGGCACCCTTGACAACGCCACCGGGATACGCTACGGGGCAAACAAGCGGGACTTCGCAGCCCCCTCGCCGGGCTTCCCGGCGCACTACTTCATTTTCTCAGAAACAAATTTGCGAAAAAAACTTGACAGTACCTTCATTAAAATAGTAGTGGTCGCAGCAACCACCACCAAAATAAAGTGCTCATTTTGATCACTTGAAAACAGTGGGCGAAATTCACCCACTGAAAAAAGTTGGTATGGGCACGTCGTGCCCATACCAACACGACTTTCGTTATAGACTAATACACAATTTTATGATATAATTATTCCGAAAAAATACAGAAACCATCTTAACCGTTTTATCTTTCCAACGACTATATTTATGAAGGCGCCTGAAAACGGAAATGGAGAAACGAATGGATAGTATAAAGCTTGAACAACTGATAACGGAGAATATGAAGTCGATATTCGGCTTTGCATTGACAAGACTCGGAAATGTAGCAGAAGCAGAATGGCTTGCGAGTGATATTCTATATGAAATTATTAGATCGGCTCCAAATCTGAAAAACGAGGAACGTTTTTACGGCTTTATGTGGAAAATTGCGGAGAATGTTTATATGGACTATCTTCGTAAAAAGGCAAAAAAAGCAAGTCGTACAACGGAGCTCGACGAAAATATTGCCGATGAATCTGAGTATGTTTTAGAGGATATCGTCAAAAAAGAAGAACTAAATATTCTTCGTCGCGAGCTCTCATTGTTGTCAAAGCAATATCGTGAGGCAACTGTTTTATACTATATTGAAGATCTCTCCTGTTCCGAAGTGGCCAAAAAATTACAGATCAGCACGGAAATGGTGAAGTACTATTTGTTCCGTGCAAGAAAGATTATCAGAGAGGGTATGAATATGGAAAGACTATACGGAGAAAAGAGCTATCGCTCCAATATTTTTGAGATTGATTTTTGGGGAACAAAAGGAGGAGATGAACGCGAATATTTTCATCTCTTACTATTAAAGTTGGGATACTCAAATAAAACAAATAACCCGAACGCTTCTCCAAGTAAGAGAATGTTCGGATTATTTTCATGTGAAGATGACGCCTAATTTTGATACAAAAATCGGGAGGGGGTGCATTTTGCTTGATTTTCGGGGGTGCTGGGTGCAAAATGCCCATTTTTTGACCCAAGGGGGTGCAAATGTACTTTTTGAGTCATTTTTATACCTCATCCTTGTACGGCTCAAGGGGTGGTTTGTACTTTTTCAGCATCTCCTCTTTGCATAAATGCAGTTCTTTTTCGTTGATAATGCCACGGGAGTGCATTTGCTTGAACATAATGACAGCGTTCATATAGTGGAGCTGTCTTTCGGTTTCTTCGGGGTTCATCCCCGGCAATGGCTTTTGGATATTCATAAAAGCACCTCTTTTAAAATATTAGCCTTGCGGCTTGGTTTAATAAAGATGCTCAAAAATCCAGAAAAGTCAAGTCCCGAAAAAACAAATCACCGCGCCTATTATAAGTAGACGCGGTAATTGATAAAATATTGTGAACGAATGTATAATGTTATTATGTTCTTTCTCTCAAATCATCTTGTGCTAAGCTTAGTCCAATCACAGTAAGCCAATATAATTCTTCTTCGGTTTTGTATTCAAAACAAATATACTTTTCCAATGGTATTTTGATTGAATTCACATCATAAGTTTTCCATATTTTAAGTATGACTTTTGAATATAGATTTGCACATTCATATCCAAAATGGTTGTCGTGTGGCATATATTGTGGCAACAATAGTTTTTCGATTTCGAGATTACAATCAACATTCATATTTTGAAAACAATCATAGATTTCGCCTATTCCCAAGATAACTTTTTGCCTAAATGCTTCAATAGCATCTGTGTTTTTCTCGCAACAAAAATTTGTTGTGAGAAACCGTTCCATTTGCTCCAGTTCTTCAATAAGAATTCCTCCGCCAAATCGTTGCTGCGAGGCATTTTTCAATATCGTAATTTGCTCTATCAGATCATTTGATTTCGGAATAACGCTGTTTTGCATTTCTTTTTTGTAATCAAAAGCGATATTGTCAATAGCATTTATGATTTGTTGTATATATTGGCAGCGTGTTTCGTAGAATTTTTTCAGCTCGTCAACAGTTACCGTTACTTTTTCAAATCCAGAATTAGGAATATTACTGTATAAGAGAACCGACATTTCGGTGGGAGTTCCATCATGAGTTGACCAACTGGCGAACTTCAGCCCAAACTCTTGTCTTGAATTAAGATTTACTGAATGAGCTCCAAAACAAGAACGAATTTCTTTGAAATAACCGTTATCATCTTGATCGAAAATTTTTCTTTGAAATACATTAGATTGATTTTTGAAAGGTACAGTTTGGGGATTGATAAAAACTCTATGTAGTTGATAAATGCTTTCCCATACTATATCTATACAGCAAATATACTGATAAAATTTCATGCACGTCTCCAATCCGTCGGAGCTTTTTAATTCATCCAATGCTTTATCTATATTTGTCATTCCAACATCCAACCAGTCCATAGAAGAGCATATACAATTCCATTGGTCTCTTGAATTGTAGTTTTGATATTTTGCAAGGATAAAATTAGTTTCGTTTACCTTTTCTCTTAATAATACATTCCAATGCTGTGACATTATATCTCCTTCGAAAATCTTATTATGCTTCAACTATGTATTCAACCGCTTTAACGCAACACACAAAAAAGTCGTTAATTACAAAGTTTGCCTTCATTTGCTATGGCTTTTTCTGCAAATAGGGCAACCTCTGCCTTTGTTTCTATCTGCAATCCTTGCCTGCCATTCGTGACCTTCGCTGCATTTCCACCAGACTTTTTTATTGCTGTTAGGTAATACATCCATAGGTGTTAATCCGTCATTTTTTTCATAATTCCATTCTTTTGCTAACGACGGATTAACCGTTTGCAAATCATTTTCGCCTTTTACGGCATATCGACCTGAACAATATGGGCAACTATTTCCTCTATTTCGCTCTATTATCCTTGCTTGCCATTCGTGACCTACGCTGCATTTCCACCATACTTTTTTTTACTATTAGGCATTACGTCTGCGGGCGTTAATCCATTGTTCTTATCATAATGCCAATCTTTAGCTAAAGTTGGATTAACTGTTTCCAGATCGTTATAACCCTTTAAAACTTTTCTGCTTGAACAATATGGACATCCACGACCTTTATTTCTGTGATCCTGTCTCTTATACACATCTCCGAGCCCACGAGACGCTACGCTATC
>CAMGCN010000037.1 GCA_946040935.1 uncultured Clostridia bacterium
ATAGCGTAGCGTCTCGTGGGCTCGGAGATGTGTATAAGAGACAGGAAATATCTCCCGAATCGAGCCTTTGTCTTAATTCTTCAAGCTCATTTTCCTTTTCAGCCAAAGACTCAAAAGCAAGCAAAATTTCACCCAAAAGAGTGCCGTCTGACTCAAACGCGGCGTCCTGTTTTAATGTGGCGAGGCTTTTTCCCTTTGCTATATAAAAAGAACCGCTAAAGTCGGTTATTTCCCCGGAAATAATCTTAATAAGGGTAGATTTACCCGCTCCGTTTACACCGACGATACCAAGTCGCTCTTTTTCATTAAGTGAAAAAGTAATGTTATCGATTATGTTATCGACACCGTATGAAAAGGATATATTTTCGCAACCTAAAATAATCATATGTCTTATCCGTTAACAGGCAACAGCTTAATTGTCTCTTCTATTATATCGCGCTCACTAAAAGGAACCTTTTCGCCGCAAATGAGCTGATAGTCCTCATGTCCCTTACCTGCAAGCAAAAGAATGTCTCCCCGCCGAGCGTTTTCCATAGCCCATATAATCGCCTCTCGCCTGTTGGCAATCGCTTTGTATTTACACATATCTGTGTTTATTTCCGAGACAATATCGGAGATTATGTCGTCGGGGTTTTCAAAATCGGGATTATCGCTTGTTATAATTGCAAAATCCGCAAAACGGTTAACAACATGCGCCATTGCCGCACGGCGCATTTTTGATTTTCCGCCAACACATCCGAAAAGGACAACTAACCGCTCGGGATTATATTCTCTGACAGTTTTTAAGAGACTTTCAAGACTTACTTCATTATGTGCGTAGTCAATTATAATTGGGCAAACACTAAATGATTTTATAACTTCAAATCTCCCCGGAACGACTCCCTCTGATATTGCTTTTGCAATTTTTTTACGCTCAATACCGAGCTTGTCGCATACTGCAAAAACGCAGAGCATATTCGACATGTTGTATTTGCCCGGCAAATGCGTTTTAATATTGTATTTTTGTTTGTCTGCACAGACATCGAATGTTATACCGAAAGAAGTATCATCTTTCCACATTGAGAAATTTTCAGCCGTGTATTTGGCGTCTTTTTCACATGAAAAATCAAAAAGCTCGCCTTTTGCACATTTTGCGAAATCCTTATAATGCTCATCGTCGCGGTTAATAAAAGCCGCCTTACTGTTTTTTATAAGCATTTGTTTTAACGAGAGATAATGCTCGAAGCTGTCGCTTTCACCCGGTCCGATATGGTCAGGAGAAATATTCGTAAACACGCCCACATCGAAAGTCAAACCATAGACGCGGTGATTAAGATACGCCTGTGAGGAAACCTCCATAACAGCATACTCAATGCCTGCTTCCGCCATCTTTGCAAGATACTTATTTAGCGTATAGCTGTCGGGAGTAGTGTTTGGTATATATACGTATTCGTTATTATAAAAAATACCTACGGTGCCGATAAGACCTGCTCTTTTTCCGTTTTTATTAAGGGCAGTGTATATAAGTGATGTTACCGTGGTTTTGCCCTTTGTACCCGTAACGCCGATTAACTTAATTTTCTCCGCCGGATTTCCGAAGAAAGCAGACGAGAGTTTCGCAAGGATAATCGATGTATCATCACATATTATAACTGTTGCATCGTCAAAACCGAGCTCTCTCTGTGCAAAAAAGACGCGGACTCCCGCATCATATGCCTCACGGGCAAAATCATGCCCGTCAGACTTAAAACCGACAATGCAGACAAAAGCCGTATCTTTAACGGCTTTTCTTGAATCGGTTATAATATCCTTAATTTCGCAGTCAGAATAATTATTGTTCTCAATGCCTGCATTAGTTAAGAGTTGTTGTAAGCGCATTCGCCTTTTCTTCCTCGTATTTTATCAATTTATCGTCAAAGCCGATAGCCTGCGCGCCGCAAAGGGTAATACAGCGGCATGCAAGAACCTCAAGTGAATCGGTAAATCTATCGTCAAGGGACATAATTTTTTTCATAAGCGACAGCTCTGTACAGCCAAGAACGATATTTTCACAGCCTCGCTCAAAGAGTGCGTCGCTGATTTTTGAAAACAGTTTTTCGTCAGGAGCTTTGCCCGCTTTAATTTGAGAGTAAATTATATCCATAACCCCTTTTTGCTCGTTTTCTCCGGGGACAATACACTCAATACCGTATTTTGTGCATACATGGTCATACGCACCGCTTTTAACAGTGCCGTCTGTTGCAAGAAGACCTATCTTTTTACATCCGGTGTGGTTCAGATACTCAATAGTTTCGCCGATAATGTTAATAACCGGCTTGTCCACCTTTTCGGTAAGCTCATCGTAAAAGTAGTGCGCGGTATTGCATGGAATAGCAATATAATCGGCACCGAATTCGATAAGTTTTCGGGAATTATAAAGCATATGAGACATAGGGCTCACATTGCTTTTTCCTAATATAAAATCCGTTCGGTCGGGCGTAGACGAGTCGCTTGAAAGAATTATATCAAGGTGGTCCGCGTCACATGAAGCATCTGTGTGGCTCGTTATTAAATCATAGAAATACACGCTGGAAGCAGGGCCTAACCCACCGAGTATTCCGAGCAGCGGTTTTTTCATTGTTTTTCAACCTTATAGTATTTTTTGAACTTTTTAACGTGATTATGCTCGTGAATTATTAAAAAGGCAATCCTTTTTAAGTTTCCGCGCAAATCGTACTTATATCTTAATGACGAGTATGCGGCTTTTTGCTTTTTTAGTTCCATGGCTTTTTTATAGAGCCCGTCGCCGACATACTTTTTAACGATTTTGTCGGGAATATAACGCCAATATATCTCTTTTTCGTTAAAAACACAATCGTACGACAGGTTATCATCAATATAATCGGAAACAACAAGATGCGCGATATTATTGCCGCTTGCCGTGACATAGTAGTTGCTTCTTCCCTGCCTCGTGTTTATTTCAAAGGCGCGGAATGAGCCGTCGCTTTCATCGTACTTAATATCAAAGTTAGAAAACCCGACATACCCTATATCTTCAAGAAATGCCTTGAATTTTTCCATAAGGTCCCTTTTTGTTTCGGTAATAACGGCACAATGGTTGCCGAGACCTTTAGGAGTGTGCTCTTCAAGGAGGACATGGCCGAGACACATCATTTTGACTTTTCCGTTTTTGTCAGAATAAGATGTCAAAACATACATGTGTGAATCATCGCCCGGAATCATATCCTGAACGACAATATTCATCGAATATCCCGAAGAATATATAAGAGAGATGATTTCCTTTGCTTCTGCCGAGTCATGTGCACAGTACACTTTTTTCATACCGTCAAAAGGATGATGCCAATACTCTGCCGAAGAAACGGGTTTTACTATTACCGGATATTCAAACGGCAGGCTGTCAAGCGCATCCGTTCCGCCGTCGGGAGTGATAACCAACGTTTTGGGATAGTCTATATCGTATTTTTCACAGTAGTTATAAAAAACATCTTTTTGTGTTACCGAGTTTGCAATATCGGGTGAACAGCACGGCATTATATAGTCACTGCCGATTTTTTCCTTTAGATTTATTATCATGTTGACATACTCATCGGTACATCCCATGAGTATAAGATACGCGTCACTGTGAGCCTCTCTGAAATCAGAAAGAGTTTTCAAAAATACGTCTTCTTTTTCAAGCTCGGGAACGGCGGTGAATTTAACTATTCTTGTATTCATGGTAGCGCCGATAGCATATCTGCCGAACGCATAGGAAACAACGCCGTACTCCTCATGAAAGGCACGCGCCACATTATAACAGTTCAGATCCGCACCGATAAGCACGGGGATAATTTGCTTTTCCATTTATGCCTCTGTATCAATAAAAAATCTCTTATACCAAACGAGGAAAACAAAGCAGGTCCATATCTTTCTCTGATTGTTTTTCTTTTGTTCGTAATGCTCGTCGAGCAGAGCTACAAGCTTTTCGGTATCGAAGAACTCTGACGCATAATCAGATGTAAAATAGCTCTTTACTATATCATAGTATTTCTTCTCACGGAGCCAATATCTGATAGGCACGGGAAATCCTTTTTTCTCTCTGTCCGCCCAATCGTCGGGTATTGTTTTGTTCGCCGCCTTACGGAAAACGTACTTGGTATTTATACCGTTGATTTTGTATTTGCTCGGTATTTCCTCTGCCATTTTCATTACGTTTCGGTCGAGGAAAGGCACACGCAGCTCAAGCGAAGACGCCATACTCATTTTGTCCGCCTTGAGCAGTATGTCGCCAGGAAGCCAGAGCATGAGATCAAGATACTGTTTCTTCTGAAGCTCGTCCAGATCATCCGTCTTCGAGTAGACATCGGATATAATTTCGTTCGCGCTTTTTCCGTTTCTGCATGAGGGAGACAAAATTTCAAGAGCTTCTTCGTCGCTGAAAATATATGCCTCTCCGAAAAAATATTCCTCGGGACGGCCGCAGTTTTTTATTATAAAATCACGTCCCTTAAAATACGGTAAATGTTTAGCTAATTTCGCCGCGGCTAAACGTAAAGGCCGGGGAATCAAACGGTATTTTTTTGAAAGACCGGAGACATCGTATGCCTCATATCCTGCAAATATCTCATCCGCTCCCTCACCCGACAGAACAACCGTTACATGCTCTTTTGCCAGCTTTGCAAGAAAATAAAGAGGAACGCTCGACGGATTTGACTGTGGTTCGTCCATGTAATACTGAATATTCGAAAGCTCGTCAAAGCATTCGCTTGCGGTAATAATCTTTTTGTAGTTTTTTATACCGAGTAAATCGGACAGCTCCTTCGCATAATCGGTTTCGTCAAAATTATTATAATCAAAGCCGACAGAAAATGTTTCGTCCGGCATCTGCGAGGCTGTAATATAGCTTGAGTCAACGCCGCCAGAAAGGAATGCGCCTACCTTTACATCGCTTATTTTATGAGCTTTTACCGACTCGTTGACCGAATCGTTTATCATATCGACGCAATCGTCAAAGGACATATTTTCTCCTTTGAAATTAATATCCCAATATCTTTCGATTTCCATTTTGCCCTCTTTCCATGTAAACATATGAGCCGGAGGCAGTTTATAAACTCCTTTGAAAAAGGTGTGTTCTTGGGAAGAATACTGAAATGTTAAATATGCGCGAAGTGCGTCGCGGTTTACCTCTTTAATAAAGTACGGGTGATCGAGAAAAGATTTTATTTCAGAGCCGAAAATCAGTTCACCGTTTGAGAGGGTGCCATAGTAAAAGGGCTTTATTCCGAAAAAGTCACGCGCACCGAAAAGGCTGTTATTTTTTTCGTCCCAAATGACAAAAGCAAACATTCCTCTGATTTTATGTACAATATTCTTTCCGTACTCCTCGTAACCGTGAACGAGCACCTCGGTATCCGAGCAGGTAGAAAAAATATGACCTTTTTCCTGAAGTTCATCTCTTAGCTCTCCAAAATTATAAATCTCACCGTTGAAAACTACAACTATGCTTCCGTCTTCGTTTTTCATAGGCTGATTTCCGTTTTCGCTTAAATCAATTATAGAAAGGCGTCGAAAACCCAGAGCGACATTATCATTTATAAACTCGCTTCCCATATCGGGCCCGCGGTGAAAAATGCGAGCTGTCATCTTATTAAGTATTTCTTTTTTATTTTCAAGTTTTCCTGTAAAACCGACAAATCCGCACATAACAATCTCCAACATAATTATTATTTTAATATTATATCACATAATGACGCAAAAATAAAGGAAAATGCACAAATTAGCATTTTCCCGTTTGAATGTATCAGTATGCGTAATTATTAATCAGAGTGTATGTGTCAATCATTGCATATTGCGGCGTGTACAGTGTGCCGTCGGCACATAATGTGACGGTTATGTATTCATAATCCTGTGTTTTGCAGACCGTTGCAAGACACAAACCGGCTTCCGGAGTATATCCGCTTTTTCCCCCGAGCAGTTTTGCGGTATTCAGCTTATTTATTGTCATTTTGTTTGCTTTATCGAATACGGTACTGTATACATATAATCCGTTCGGTGCAGCACTGTCCGGCGGAATCGTATATTCCTCTGATGTTATAACTTTATAGAAATTATCGTTTTTCATAGCATATTGCATCATAAGCGCCAGATCGTACGCTGTTGAGTAATGTTCATCATTATGTAGCCCGGAAACATTGCAGAAATGAGTATCCGCCATTCCGAGTTCTTTTGCCTTCTTGTTCATAAGCACTACAAAATCTTCTTCACTTCCGCTGACATATTCTGCGAGAGTAAGCGCGGCGTCTGCACCCGAAGGCAATATGGTGGCATAACATAAGTCCATCGCGGTCACTTTCTCCCCGGCAACAAGACCTGCAACAGAAGCTCCCGCCTCTGAAAGCTGTCCGAAATGTTTGCCGTCGACCGTTATATTAACAGATAAGTCGCTTATATTTTCCATAGCAACGAGTACCGTCATCATCTTTGTAAGAGACGCCGGAAAAAGCTCTGCCGATTCATTCTTTTTACATACTACGTTTCCCGTAGTATAGTTTATCACTATCGCCGCACGGGAATAGATTTCTTCTGTAATGTCAAATGTATAATTATCAAGAGAAATATTCGGAGATTCCTGCGGTTCAAAACGCTTGTCAAGTTCAGAAACCTCCCAATCATTATTTGATGATGCAGGAAGGCAAAATGCAAAAACGGAAACTATAATAATTGTTGCAACGAGAAAAACGCAGAGCGCAAGTATTTTATACATAGAAACGCCGTTGTTATAGTCATCGCGGGTTTTTTCATATATTTCGGTAAGTAATGATTTTTCTTTCATATTTCTAAATCTCAATTATTCTTTTCGGTTGAAATTGTAACATGGGAAAGCGGATTCTGTTCCATGGCGTTCTCCATTTGTGAATCGCTTACGTGAGTGTATATCTGTGTGGTGTTTAGCTGCTCGTGCCCGAGTATATCTTTAAGCACTCTGACGTCGACATTACCGCTTCGGTACATGAGGGTGGCGGCTGTATGACGAAGTTTATGAGTCGAATAATGTCTGTATCCGAGCCCTGCCTTATCTAAATATTTATAAACTGTATACTGAACAGTTTTATTTGACATTCTGTTTCCGAGGCGACTGATAAACAAAGCGCGCTTATCCTTTACATCATTCATTTCGCGTCGGATACAGAGATAGTCGGTAAGAGCGCTTTTGCATGCGCTGTTCAGATAAACCACCCGTTCCTTACTTCCCTTACCTACTACGCGCAAAGAGCGAAGATCTTTATCAATATCAGATAAATTTATCCCGACAAGCTCGGAAAGACGCATACCGCAGTTCAAAAAAAGAGTTATTATCGCATAGTCGCGTATCCTGTTCCGATTATCTCTATCATCTCGGACAGCGTTTAGCAGGTCGGCGCATTCCTCGACGGTAAGAAATTTAGGCAGCGCTTGCTTAACATTCGGCGATTCAATGTTTTTTGCAGGATTGTCGTCGATACAATGCTTAACCGCCGTAAGATATTTGAAAAATGACTTTATCGCCGAAAGCTTTCTTGCTCTTGCGCTCGCTTTGTTATTTCGCTCGTTCGCGGTATACATAAGAAAAGAGTATATTTCGTCGGGAGAAATCTTTTTTATAAATTCATAATCAACACAGCTTATATCTATTTTTGAAAACTCTTCTGATGACGTATCTATTCCCTTTTCAGAGGCTATTAAAAATCTGAAAAAGAGAGTGAGGTCGGTACAGTATTGCTCTGCTGTTTTTTGGGATCTGTTCTGCACGGTGATTTTATACGCCGAAAAATCTTTAAGCACTTGCGGCAGCAAAACGGTCACTCTCCTTTGATTATTTTGTAAATTTTTCAAAACTGTCTTGTATATTTCAGTAAAAAATATTACAATAGTAAAAAAGTATAAATTAATTATACT
>CAMGCN010000038.1 GCA_946040935.1 uncultured Clostridia bacterium
GATAGCGTAGCGTCTCGTGGGCTCGGAGATGTGTATAAGAGACAGGTCGAATACGACACAGAAAAAGCAACCCTCATAAAAAAATACACAAAGGGCAGTTTCGGTGAAAGCGACGGTTTTGAAGAATCGCTTTATCAAATGCCCTCGGGTGCATATTTCGTATATACAAGCGGAGGGGAAAGCAGTCCCTACCCGGCAGAGGATATCAAAAGACTCGCAAAAACTAAAGTTGATGAATGGCTGTCTGAGCACGAATAACTTTTTAATACAACAAAAAAAGGAAACGCGCATCGCGTTTCCTTTTTTGTTCCGATATGTTATTCTTACTTAAGTTCAACAGTTGCGCCGGCAGCCTCGAGCTGTGCCTTGAGAGCTTCAGCGTCATCCTTGCTGACGCCTTCCTTAACTGCCTTAGGAGCTGCCTCAACGAGATCCTTTGCGTCCTTAAGACCGAGGCCTGTAGCCTCACGTACTGCCTTGATAACGTCGAGCTTTTTAGCTCCTGCTTCCTTAAGAACTACGTCGAACTCAGTCTTCTCCTCTTCAGCTGCTGCTGCGGGAGCTGCGCCGCCTGCTACTGCTACGGGAGCCGCTGCAGATACGCCGAATTCCTCCTCGAGTGCCTTTACGAGGTCGTTCATCTCGAGTATTGTAAGAGATTTGATTTCTTCAAGAATAGAAAGTGCCTTTTCGCTTGCCATTTTAATATCCTCCGTTAAATAAATGTTCTTGCCGTTAGATTATTCAGCTGCGGCCTCAGCTGCGGGCTCTGCCGAGCCATCCTTGTCGATAATAGCCTGAAGTACGTAAGCCAAATTGTAAAGAGGAGCCTTTACACTGCCCATGATCTTCGCCACCATCGTTTCCTTAGAAGGAACTTTGGATATTGATACAACTTCGTCGATATCAATAACCCTTCCGTCGATAAATCCGCCTTTGACTTCAAAAGTCTCGATCTTGTCTGCGTATTCACAAAGAACTCTTGCAGGAGCTACCGGATCGTCATTGCTGACTGCGAGAGCAGTCATGCCCTCCAAACCGTTGAAATCGTAGCCTGCCTCAGAGCATGCTCTGCTGATAACGGAGTTCTTGTAAACCTTGTACTCGACGCCTGCCGCACGGAGTGCCGCACGCATCTTGGTATCGTCTTCAACGCTGATACCGGAATAGTTTACGAGAACACCTGCGCTCGCCGCCTTGACCTTTTCGGAAAGAGATTCGACAACCGCCTTCTTGGATTCAAGAATTTTTGCACTTGGCATATTTCTTTCACCTCCGAATGGTTTTCCCAAAAACAAAAAACTTTCTTCCGGCTACGGCGCACGAAAAGAAAGCTCAAAATCACATATAAGTTTTCTCCTCGGCAGGAAAGCACATGCTTTTACCGTAACCTGCTGTCTTTGGATTGCCCGAATATTATATCACCGCGACATATATTTGTCAAGCACTTTTTGAGATTATTTCAAAACAAACTGTTTTATCGGTTTTATTGCGTTTCCGTCGGGATATTCCTTAACCTCTCCCACCGCGAAAAAGCCGTCCGCTCCGTACAGACGCACACGTGTGCCGACAGGCAGCGAAAGGGATATTTTTTTAAGATAGATTTCAAGTCCCGAACGGGCAAGGCGCTCAAAAAATTCAGGCAGGCGAACCACGGTCAAATCCGAAAAAAGCGATTCTGTCGGCAAAAGGTATGAAAGACGCCCGCTCTCATCCGCCGCCTCAAGCTCGGCAAGGGTACATGCGCCCTCGAGCGAAAAGTCGCCGCTTTTTGTTCTCGTAAGCTCGGTCATTACCGCGCCGCAGCCGAGCGCCCGGCCGATATCCGCGCAAAGGGTGCGGACATATGTACCCGACGAACAGCACACCTTCAGTATGTACTCGTCCCCCTCCCTCTCAAGTTCGATAGAATAAACGGTGATTCTGCGCAGAGGCCTTTCCACCTCGATATTTTTCCTTGCGAGGTCGACAAGCTTTCTTCCGTTTATCTTTATTGCCGAATACATAGGCGGCATTTGGCTTATTTCTCCGACAAATGAAGAGACAACGGCCTTTACCTCCTCCTCTGTCGGAAGCTCTCCTTTGTATTCGGATATTATATTACCCGTTATATCCTCGGTGTCGCTTTCAAGTCCGAGCCTCATCCTCGCAACATACTCTTTTTTGTCGCAGGAAAGAAATTCAGCCGCCTTCGCCGCACGCCCTACCATGACAACAAGAACTCCCGTTGCAAGAGGATCGAGCGTACCCGTATGCCCAACCCTGCGTAATGAGAAAAGACGGCGCACGCGATTTATCATATCGTGCGACGTTGCACCCTTTTCTTTATTTAAGCACAAAACTCCCGATATTTCGCTCATTATAACGCCTTTTCGCATACAGAGAGCACCATGTTCTCCGCTTCTTCCGCGCTCGCCGCATAAACGGTACATCCTGCGGCGCGTATATGTCCGCCGCCGCCGAACCGGGCGCACAGCTCCGCACAGTCAATTCCCTCTTTTGAGCGCATAGACACTCTGAATATATCCTTGGTCTCTCCCTGCTTTATCGCAAAGGCAAGCTGTGTTCCCTCTATAGCACGCAGAAGAGAGGAACATTCTCCGAGATTTTCGTCTTTCAGAGAGTATTTTTCTTTCATTTCGTTTGTTATCGTAACATAGCGCAGTTTGCCGCCGGCACTGCTCTTCATCGACATATATGTAAGGCCTGCCGCAAGCGCGTCATTCACGCTTTTGCGCTCTATAAGCGCCTCGGAAATTTCCGCGGCGTCCGCGCCGAGAGAAACGAGCTCTCCCGCTATATCAAAAGTATCCTCCGTTACGTTTGAATATCTGAATCCTCCCGTGTCCGAGACAATCGCCGCGTAAATCAAATTTACGGCTCTGTGTGTGAGCATACCGCACTCCTTTGCGATATAGAAAACTATCTCACCTGCGGCAGAAGCGGCAGGAATAACAAGCTCGGTTTTTCCAAACGGCTTAGAGACTGCGTGATGGTCGATTTTTATATCCGCTCTATCCGCAAAAACGCAAAGAGAACCGAGCTGTTCGGGAGACGCGACATCCACCGTAACTATCGTGTCAACGTCAAAAGGCAGCTCCCTGTAAACTTTCTCCCCCGAACATAAAAAACCGAGCCGTTCGGGAATCTCATCGTCGCACATAACCTCTGCGCGGGCACCTAATCCCCTTAACACTTCACGAAGCGCAAACGCGCTTCCTATCGCGTCGCCGTCAGGGCGTGCGTGACAAAATACAGCCGCGTTTTTTGCTTTTTTCAGCCTGTTTACCGTTTCAGTTATTTTCTCTGTCATTACTACTCTCACCGACCTTTTTGAGAAGTTCAGTAATATGCGCGCCGTTTTCGGCGGATTCGTCATGTATAAATGTAAGCTCGGGAGTTATACGCAGATTCAGCGTATGGGCAAGAGAGCGTCTTATAAAGCCGGAGGCTGATTCAAGTCCCTTCTGAACTTCCTTTATATCCGCGTTTTTGGCTATCGCGCTGTAATAAATTTTCGCGTACTTCAAATCCGCCGTTACAAACGACGCGGTGACATTGACAATATTTCTCTGTATTCTCGGGTCTTTAATCTCACGCAGAATTGAAGAAAGCTCTTTAGTCATCTCCTCGTTGATTCTGCCCTTTCTGTAATTTGCCATCTATATTCTCCTTGATTATATTCATCTTTATTATATATTCTATCACATTTAATCTTTTCATTCAATAGAGAATTGAAAGACGGAGGTTTTTGTGTTACAATATAAATATAATTCGGAGGTATTACATGATACGACTGTTGCATTGCGCGGATTTGCATATTGATTCCCCCTTTTCCAAATACCCGCCGTCTGTTCGGGAGAAAAAGCGCGAGGATGTCATGTCGTCTTTTCGCGCTATGATAGAATATATAATTTCGGAAAAAATCGAAATATGCCTTATTGCAGGCGACCTTTTCGACAGCGAAAATCCCTCGGACGCGTCAAGAAAAGAAGTACGCGCGGGGTTTGAGCGTGCGTCCGGCTGTCGGTTTTTCATTTCGCCCGGCAATCACGACCCGTACACTGAAAACGGCGTTTACGCAACATTTAACCTGGGCGAAAACGTGACGGTGTTTAACAGCGAACACATAGCGCGCGTATCCCTCGCTCCGCTTGAAGCGGACATATACGGCTATGCGTTTACATGCCGTACTATGAAATCAAACCCTCTGTCCGAGCTTCGCGTAGCAAATAACGGCAGAATCAACATACTCCTCGCACACGGCGATACATCGTCTGCGATTTCCGACTCATGTCCGATAAGCACATCCGACATAATGGAGTGCGGCGCCGACTATGTCGCGCTCGGACATCTTCACAACCTACCGGGAATAAACAAAATAAACGAGACATACTACGGATACTCCGGATGTCTTTGCGGCAGGGATTTCGGAGAATTAGGCGAGAAGGGCGCGTATTTGTGCGAGCTGTCACGGGAAAACGGATTTTTCACCTGCAACAGCGTTTTTGTGCCCTTCGGAGTACATAAATATCTTCAGGAAGAGGCGGACATAAGCGGACTTGCCGATGACGAGTCTGTCGCGGAGAGGCTGAATGAAATTTCTAAAATAAATCTATGGGCAGAGGACTGCTCTGTCCGTTTCAAGCTCGTCGGCAGGGTAGCAAGCGAATACATTCCCCACAAAAACGCCATTTCCGCCATGACGCGCGGCTTGCGCGATGTTGAAATCAAAAATGAAACCACACCGGATATAAAGAGCTGTAGATTAGAAAACGATATGACCTTGCGCGGAGAGTTTTTCCGCATGCTGTTGCCTATGCTCGAATCGGGAACGCCCGAAGAACGTACACGCGCCGCCGCCGCACTGCGGCTCGGCCTGTGCGCGATGGACGGAGGAAACCTTGATGAAATATGACATTCTCCTCATTGACGCGGACGACACGCTCTTTGATTTCCGAGCTTGCGAAAAAGAGGCGTTTTACAAAGCTTATACGGAAAGCGGATACGAATGTAACGACGAGATATATGCCGAATACTCGCAAATTAACCTCTCTATGTGGAAAATGCTCGAGCGCGGCGAGATAGACAAAGCGCGGCTGAAGGTGGAAAGATTTGAAAAGCTTTTTTCAAATCACGGTATAAAGGGGGACGCGCAGGCGCTGTGCTCACTGTACGGCCGATGCCTTTCCGAATGTCACACCCTGATACCGGGAGCGAAAAAATTTTTAGAGCAGGTGAATAAGACCTGCCGTGTGTATATAATAACAAACGGAATCGCCGAAACGCAGGAAAAGCGTTTTCGCGATTCGGGAATTGACGGGCTCGTTGACGGAGTTTTCATTTCGGAAAAAATCGGCGCAAACAAGCCGAGCGAAGCTTTTTTCAATCATGTGATGAGTAAAATACCCGACTTTGATATTTCGCGCGCCATAGTTTTCGGCGACAGTCTGACGAGCGATATTAAAGGCGCGGCAAATGCAGGCATAGCAAGCTGTCTTTTCAACCCCGACGGCAAAGATCTCATCACCGACATACGGCCGACTTTCACCGCCGAAACTTATTGTGATTTTCTAAAAATTATCGGAGAATAATATGTTCATAAAAAGCATTTATATCGGCGCGTTTGCCGGAAAAAAAGATATGAGACTTGCTTTTACTGACCGAGTCAATATAATTGAGGGCGCAAACGAATCGGGCAAAAGCACCGTCGCCGCATTTATAAAATTTATTTTTTACGGCCTTTCGGGAAAGGGCAAGGGGGGCGAGATGTCGCAGAGAAAAAAGTTCTTGCCCTTTGACTCAAACTGCGCCTACGGAAGTATGACCGTATGTGACTCGGGCAGGGACTATATCATCGAGAGAAAAGTCACCATGACAGGCAAGGTCGCGGCAAAAGACGAATATAAAATCACAGACGCGCAAACGGGCGCGCAGGTTTATGAAGGGACCGAGCCGTGCGATGTTTTTATCGGAATGAGCGAATCTCTTTTTGAAAAGACCGCGTTTATTTCCCAGCTCGGAGGCACGGCCGTGTCGGGAAACGAGGTTGCTTCGGCGCTTGAAAACCTTCTCTTTTCAGCAGAAGAATCGGTCGATTCTCAAAAAGCCATCAAGGAAATCGACTCTGCACGCGCGGTGCTCATGCACAAAAACTCAAAAGGCGGAAAGATATATGAGTTAGAGTGCGAACGGGACGAGCTCACAGAAAAGCTCTCGGCGGCTAAAAAATCCAGAAATGAATTTATAGAAGACGAGAAACAGCTTTCCGAGTTAAAAACGCACTATGAAAAAAACGAACGCCTGACAGCCGAAGCAAAAGAAAAGGCCGACGAGTACGAGCGTGCAAAGGCGCTTGCCGACTTTGACAGATTAGCACAGCTTAAAGAGAAACTCGAAAAAACGGAAAAATCGCTTGAAAGAGCGAGCGAGCGTTACGGCATACCCACAAACGAGGAAATACACGGCGCGGTCAGGATTTCCGCATCTTTGCGTGAAAAAGAATCACAGAAAAACACCGCACGTTCGGCGCTCGACGTTTTTATAATGCCCGAAAGTGCAAAAGAGGATAAAATCAGCGCTGACGGCGGAGAGAAAATTATACATGAAAAGCTCTCAAAAATCAGAAACAAGAAGCTGATTTTCGTCATTCTCGCAGTAGTTTTCACGGTTTTCAGAGGGGCGGCTTGCGGACTGACAGTCATGAATCTGCTCCCTGCGACAGTATGTCTCGTTACGGCCGGAGTGTGTGTGTTGCTCGCTGTCATATTTGCGGCGGCAGCGGTAAAATCGGCTGTAAAGTTCAAATCAGAGCTTAAAAAATACGGCGTTGTGAGCGAAGACGCGCTTGCCGTCGCGGCGGCGGAAATACGTTCAAAAAACGCGCGTTACGAGGAGGCAAAAAAGCACCGTGACGCTCTTGTCGCAATTTACGAGAAAAGTCAATCGGAATATAATGCCGTGCTCGAGGAGGCAAGCGAGTTTTGTAAAAAGTACGAAACCGAGTTTGCAGGAGCGTCTTCGCTTGACGCTCTCGCCGATTCTCTTTCAAAAGCGAAAGAGGAGTGCGCCTCCCTTATTGATAAAAAAGCACAGCTTACAGCCGAGATAAACGAATGGGAAGCACGCTTAAGTTCCTACGATGAAAAGGAACTGCGAGAAACGCCTCCTCCCCCCGAAGCGATAGAGTATGACATCAAAAATCTCAAAAACTCCTACACCTTCGGCACGGCGTCCCGAGAAAAACTCACGGCGAAAATCTCCGAGCTCGAAAAGAAGCTCGTCGCCGCAGACATCAGCGCGTCGAACGAAGAGGAGATAAGCAAAAGGATTTACGCGATAAACGCCGAGCTTAAAGACCTGAAGGAACGCCTCGCCGCCCTGCATCTCGCACAGGAAATGCTGGAAAAAGCGGCCGAGAACATGAAAAACAATGTTTCCCCCGAGCTTGCGTCAAGGGCGGGAGAGCTCCTCTCACAGTCGACCGACGGAAAGTACGGAAAACTGTGGGTTTCGGGGCAAATGCGCGTCACATACTCGGACGCCTCGTCGGGCGGAACAGTACGCGATGTTGAGTATTTGAGCGGCGGCACGCAGGACGCGCTTTATGTCGCCCTCCGCATCGCTCTGTGTGAAATACTCTCACAAGACAAAAATATACCCATGATTTTTGACGAGAGCTTTTCATTTATCGATAAGAAGCGCTTGCAAGCAATATATGACATAATATCCGCAAGAAACGGACAAACACTCGTCTTCTCCGCTCTCTCACGCGACAGAGAAACGGCAAAAGACGCAAACATCGTCACTTTGTGAGAAACAAGAGCCGTAAAATAAATGCAAAAAAGGTTTGCCGGACAAAAAGCAAACCTTTTTATTTTATAT
>CAMGCN010000039.1 GCA_946040935.1 uncultured Clostridia bacterium
CACCTAAGCCTTCGTCGGCAGCGTCAGATGTGTATAAGAGACAGGTCTTAACTATTCCCGTGTCGCCTGCCGCTCTTGCACTGTCAAAGAGCCAGTCGTTGAATTCTGTAGTCATATCGCCGTTCTTTACATTCTCATAGAGACCTCCGTTTGCTTTTGAGCCGGGATCCATAGTATTTTCCTTGGCGAGAGCAGCGAAAGAGTCTTCGCTCTTGTCACCGGCGTTGAACTTCTCGAGAAGCTCTTCAGCCTTTGCTTTAGCCTCTTCGTCGGGCAGACCGTTTTCTTTGTCATAAGAGTCAAGGGATATGAGTATGTGACGCACATTCTTTGTTGTCGATTCGTCTCTGTAAATTGTTTTTACGAGGTAGTAAGCAGTGTAGGTATCCTCATCCTCGCTTGCTATAACGGTCGTATCTCCGACTTTGCGTTTATATGCGTCGCCGTCTTTTTCAAAAGCCCACTTGCCGAGATCTGTTGAATCGGAATATGCAGAGCCTGTTGTGAGTGTTCCTTCTATCTTTTGTTTGAGCTCGGTTTCGGTTATGGTATTGTCGTCATCATCGTCAGACTTTTCGCTGTCGGCAACGACTGTGTATTGACTTTCAAGATCAGACTTAACAATAGCGTCAAACGCAGCTTCGTCTGTTGCGGCGGCAAGTGTATCTGCCTTTTCTTTGGCCTTATTTCTTGCTTCTTCCTTTTCTGCGTCGTCTGCGTTTTCGTCGTATTCAGCTTTGAATTCGTAAGACTTGTAGTCGCACTTATAGAAGCTCGACTTGTTATTTTCGCAGTATTCAGCTATTTCTTCTTCTGTATAATTAAACTCTTCGTGCAATTCAGTGTATGCCTTGGAAGAGATAGCCTGAATCGTTGTTATGTTACGGAGATCGTCTTCTGTCACGCCGGCACCGTAGTTGCTTTCAATGAAATCCTTAACAGACATTTTTTCTTTGTCGGCATAAGTTTTAATGTTGTTTATGTTTTCTTCGATATCGGCTTTTTCTTCCTCGCTTAAGGTAATTCCGCGCGTCAATGCCTCTTCGTAGAGCACGAGAATCTGTTCTGCGGTTGTTTTAGCCTGTTCGGAAAAATAGTCGTACCATGTGTAGGTTTCGCCGTCTTCCGTTTCTTTCATATTGCATTCCTGAGATTTCAGATCTTTTGTTGTGTCAAGACCGAAATAGCTCGCGTATTGACCGTACTGACTCAGGAAGTTTAAGTATCCGTAATTATAAAGATACGTCATTTCCGCATTGTTGAGAGAAACATTTTCACTCTTGGCTGCAACGTCGTTATGAAGAGCCTTTAACTCATTACTTTTTTGAATTTTAGGTACTACGGTAGCGATAACCACTGCCGCTATCATGGCTACTACCAATATTACAGCGACAGCAAGAGTTATGTTATGATTTAACTGTGCTCTTTTAGCGGCTTTTTTTGCCGCCTCTTTTTTCTCTCTTCTTTCATCAGCCCTTTCGGTTCTGATACGGTTGCCTTTTCCCATGTTTATTCATTCCTTTCAAATGTTGTTTTGCACAATGTAAGTTATATACGAATATAGTATATCATAAAAAACAAAAATTGTCTGTATTTTTTTGAAATAATTTATTAATTTGTATAAATTGCCGAAAGATAGAGTGGCTAAACAGGATATTTAATATATATGGAATTTGCGGCAAATTATTGTTGCAAATTTATTTGATTTGTGTTATACTCTATTTTGCGGTAAAGAGAAAGCCGCAAAAACAAATGCCGGTGTGATGGAATTGGCAGACGTGACGGACTCAAAATCCGTTGATGGCGACATCGTGCGGGTTCAAGTCCCGCCACCGGCACCAAAGCCCCAAAGGCATAAGTCTTTGGGGCTTACTTATTACTTCTTCACTCTTCGCTCTTCACTCTTTACTCTTCACTTAATTCGCCTTTGGGGCTTTGTAAGTAATAAGTAATAGTGAAAAGTGAAAAAGTGAAAGTTGTATAGTAAAAAAGGACTGTTCAAAGAGCGAAAATGATGGTAAAATCATTTTGAAAAGTGCACAGTATGGAAAGAAAAGCGAATTCGTTACTCAAAGCAATCAAAAACCTGTGTCGGTTAAAGCTACATCAAAATTTCATGTTAGCATCTTTTTTGTTATCTCTTTACAAGAAAAAAGCACGCTTTCGCGTGCTTTTTTCAGTTTAATCCGTCTGCCGGACGGATTAAAACCATCTGCGATAGATGAAATCACTTAGTGATGAAATCTGCCTTGCGGCAGGAGATAAGGACGGATTTAATTTCATCGAAACCGAAGGATTTTAATTTCATCAAAGGCAGAGCCATTGATTTCATCGGCGTCAGTCGATTTCACCCTTGCACCTGCAAGGATTTCACTTATATCCACGACAAACACTTCGCCGATAAAAGTTCTTGTCGGTTTAACTCCTCATTTTTGCTATATCTTGACAGGTTTCTTTGTTGTGCAGGATTTTGCCTTGCTATTTTTATTTATTAGCAGTATAATAAACAAAGGAGATATCGTTAAATGAATGTTCTGAAAGTGAATATCGGATAGAGCTGCTTCAAAAAGCGGATATTAATTTTTTGGAGGTTGTCATGCCGATTAATTATAATGAAAAAAACAAAACCTTTAAGCTTGATACTGAAAATTCGAGCTATATAATTCAGATTTGTGAAGAAAATTATCTTGTAAACTTATATTACGGAGCTTTCATTCCCGACAGCTGTGTGCCGAACAGAAGCAGAAGAGCGACTAATGCGTCCTTTAGCCCCGTAAATCCAAGATGCGGTTTTTCTCCCGACAGCGCGCCCATGGAATACGCTACAAGCGGTGCTGGTGATTTTAGAATTTCCGCGCTTGAAATACAAAATTCAAACGGAGACAGCGTTACAGATATACGTTATTCCGGATATAAAATATATGACGGAAAAAATGAAATACCTATGATTCCCTCAAGCTACGTTAACGACAAGGGTGAGGCTCAAACTCTCGAAATATACGCGAAGGACGAGGTAACAGGAGCTGCGGTTACCCTTTATTATTCGGTTTTCTCCAAGTATGATGTAATAGCAAGACGAATAAGAGTTACTAATGATTCTTCGGAAAAAATGAGGATTGAAAGGGCGTTCAGTCTCTGCCTTGACCTGCCGGATATGAATTTTGATTTAATTTCTCTCTATGGCTGTCACGCTAAAGAAAGAAATATCGAGCGCCGCAGACTTGCTCACGGTATTCAGGGAGTGAGCAGCAGAAGGGGCTCTTCAAGTCATAATCAAAACCCGTTTATTGCGCTTGCACAGAACGGAGCGGATGAAGAGCATGGAGATGTTTACGGCTTTAATCTTGTTTATTCAGGCAACTTTTCGGCGCTTGCGGAATGTGATTTTAACTCTACCACAAGAGTAATTATGGGTATTGATCCCGATACATTTTCTTGGGAGCTTGACAGCGGCGAGTTTTTTGACACTCCCGAAGCAATAATGGTATATACTTCTTTCGGAATAGGCGAAATGAGCCGTCTTTTCCACAGATTTTATAATAACAACCTTATAAGAGGACGTTACAAGACGGAAAAAAGACCTCTTCTTATAAACAGCTGGGAGGCGGCATATTTTGATTTTGACGCAGATAAGCTGGTGGATTTTGCAAAGGAAGCCAAAAAATTAGGCGTTGAAATGCTCGTGATGGACGACGGTTGGTTCGGCAAACGAAACAACGACTGCTCCTCGCTCGGCGACTGGTATGTTAACGAGGACAAGCTAAAGGGAGGACTCGGAAATTTAATAAAACGGGTGAACGACGAGGGCTTAAAGTTCGGTATATGGTATGAGCCGGAGATGATTTCTCCCGATTCTGAGCTTTTCCGCGCTCACCCTGACTGGTGTGTTCACGTAAAAGGCAGAGAGCCGATGTTAGGCCGCAATCAATATGTGATAGATATGTCACGCAAAGATGTACGCGACAATATCTGGGAGCAAATGTATAAGGTGCTTTCGGAAAACAATATCGAATATATTAAATGGGACTTTAACAGAAACATCAGCGACGCAGGCTCTGTTCTTTTGCCGCACGAACGTAAGAAAGAATTTTTCCATCGCTTTGCTTTAGGTACATATGACCTTATGAACAGGCTTGTCACGACTTTTCCGAATATTCTCTTTGAGAATTGTTCGGGCGGAGGAGGAAGGTACGATCCCGCCATGCTTTGCTATTCGCCGCAGATATGGGCAAGCGATAATACCGATCCGATTGACAGACTCTATATTCAGTTCGGCACCTCTATGTGCTATCCTGCGTCGTCTATGGGAGCGCACGTTTCCGCAAACGATAGGACGGGATATGGCACTAAATGCAATGTCGCAAGGTGGGGAACCTTCGGACTCGAGCTTGACCCGACATATCTTACAGATGAAGAAGCAGATATTATCCGCGACGAAATAAAGGAATATCATAAAAACTACGAGCTTGTGAACAGGGGAGATCTTTACAGACTTATTTCTCCGTTTGAAAATCCCTACAGAGCGGCTTGGCAGTTTGTCTCACCCGACAAATCACGGACAATGTTCACCCTGGTGACAATGAGAAAGGAATTCCGGCCGCATTTAATAGTAAAGCTGCGCGGACTTGAGCCTGACGCTTATTATAAAAACGAGCGAACGGGCGAGGTGCTTTCCGGCGCATTGCTTATGAACGCGGGCCTTGATTTAACAAATACTGCCGGTCAGACAGGAGAAAGCACGGTAATATACTTTGATAAGGTTGAATAGTTTTTTATAAACCGAGTAAATCTTTGAATACGAATTACAAAAAAGTATCTTGCTTAAGCATACACATAAATACAAAAAACAGTCGCTTTCTGCGACTGTTTTTGATATTTTTGGTATTTATTTGGTGAGTTCGTATGCAAGAGCTTGAAGCTGCTGCAAAGATTGGGCGTTGAGCGCCGATTTAACAGTTACAACCGTGTCGGCATATGTAAGGTTTTTGCAGCCGTCGAGCATTTTCCGCATTGTTTTTGCCGCCATAGGCGCCCACGAACCGTTTTCTATGAACGCTACAGTTCTGTTTTGAAAATTGCGTTCACACAGGTTGTCTATGAATTGTTTCATAAACGGGAAAATTTCAGCGTTGTAGGTAGTAGTTGCAAGAACGAGTTTTCCGTGACGGAAAGCGTCTTCAACAGCCTCTGCCATGTCCTCGCGTGCGAGGTCGCATACGACGACTCTTTCGACGCCGTTTTCATGCAGCATTTCTTCGAGCTTAAGCACAGCTTTTTTGGTGTTTCCGTAAACGGAAGTATATGCTATCATGATTCCCTCGGTTTCAACGCCGTAGCTCGACCATGTGTTGTACAAATCAATGTAATATCCGAGATTTTCGGAAAGTATGGGACCGTGTAACGGGCAAATTGTCTGAATGTCAAGCGCGGACGCTTTCTTGAGAAGCGACTGTGCCTGTGCGCCGTATTTTCCGACTATTCCGAAATAATATCTTCTCGCTTCGCACGCCCAGTCCTCGTCAGCGTCGAGAGCGCCGAATTTTCCGAACGCGTCAGCCGAGAATAGTACTTTGTCTTTTTCATCATAAGTGACAATAACTTCAGGCCAGTGTACCATAGGAGCGGTCAGAAAAGTAAGGGTGTGTTTTCCCAGCGACAGCGTGTCCTTTTCTCCCACGACTGTCGCCATGCTGTCCAAGTCGCGGTCAAAAAAGTTTTTCATCATAACAAAAGCTTTTGAAGAAGCGACTATTTTAGCGTTCGGATACTTTTCGATGAACTTAACTATGTTTGCCGAATGGTCGGGTTCCATATGCTGAACGATAAGATAGTCGGGCTCTTTTTCGCCCACAACAGAAGCAATGTTTGAGAGCCACTCGTCTGCAAACTTTGCATCGACCGAATCCATGACGGCGATTTTGTCATCGAGGATTACATAGGAATTGTATGCCATTCCGTTGGGTACGTCATACTGTCCCTCAAATAAATCAATAATTTTGTCGTTGACACCCACGTATTTAATATCGTTGGTAATATTCAAAGTATTTCACTCCTTTAATATATAATTTACATTTCAATAAATCCGAGGTTTTTAAGTGATAAAAGATAGGGGATAAGCCTCTCAAAGAGCGGCTCCGCCGAATCACCTAACTTTTCGTGCAGTATTTCACCAATCTCCTGTACCGTTCTTTGTCCGTCAAGCAGTGGATATACTATGCTGCCGATTTCATCAAAGTGAATATAGCTGATTTTCGGTTTTTTCAGCAAAAGCTGTGCCGCACGATTGAAAAAACCCTTGTTTTCTTTCTCGATAGTGACCATTCCCTTTTCATCGCAGTGCCATTTAACTGTAGAGGGACGGGTTGGCTTGTATTCGAGATAGTTTATTTCTTTTTTCATTTATCGCTTCTTTTTTTCCATACGGAAAACTTAAGTACTACGAGTATAATAATGCCGAAAAGCAGAATTGAGCCGACATTTGAAACAGCTGCGGGAATATTCAGCTTTTCGGAAAGGTTAAATACCGAATCAAGACCGAATACAGCGAGCAGGGCAAGTAAAATTCCGACAAGACCTTCTCCTGCTATCATACCTGAACAGAAGAGGATACCGTCGTTTACAACAGTTTTCTTGTCTTTCTTTACAAGCTTTTCTGTCAAAAGTCGCAAAAGACCTCCGACCATGATGCAGGCATTAAGCTGTACGGGTAAGTATACGCCGATGGCAAAGGGAAGAACGGGTATGCCTACTATCTCGACGCAGATTGCCAAAAACGCGCCTATGAATACGAGTGCCCAGGGAAGATTTCCGTCCATAACTCCCTCGATGATGAGCTTCATAAGTGTCGCTTGAGGAGCGGCGAGCTGATCCGTGCCGAAGCCCCATGCGCTGTCAAGGAGGTAGAGAGTGCCGCCGATAGCGAGAGCTGATGCTATAATGCCGATAAGCTCGCCTATTTGCTGCTTTTTAGGTGTGGCACCGAGAATATAACCTGTTTTCAGGTCTTGAGATGTATCGCCTGCTATTGCAGATATAATGCAGATTACAGAACCGATAGCAATAGCGCTGCACATGCCTGAAACGCCGGTAAGGCCGGTGAACTTTAGAATGAGAGTAGCTATAAGAAGCGTTGCGATAGCCATACCCGAAACGGGGTTGTTGCTGCTTCCGACAAGACCGACCATTCTGGAAGATACCGTTGCAAAGAAGAAGCCAAAAACCACAATTACGATTGCACCTATAAGACTGACGGGAATTGCAGGTATGAGCCATACAAGGAGAGTGAGTACGATGATAGAAACAATAACAAAAATAAGACTGATGTCTTTCGATGTTCTGTCGGTATTCTCGACCTTACTTCCTTTGAGACTCTTAAGAGCACCGGTAAATGTTTTTGCAATTAAAGGAAGAGATTTTATGAGGCTAATAATACCGCCGGCCGCAAGAGCCCCGGCGCCGATATAACGGATATATGTGCTCCATATTGCGCCGGTGCCGCCGTTTGCAAAAATTTCGCTGACAGGAGCGGTACCCGGATAGAGAATAACGTCCGCGCCGAAAAGAACAATAAGAGGAATCAGCACCATCCAACTGAGAACGCCGCCTGCAAACAAATAAGAGGAAATACGAGCGCCGCATATATATCCGACACTCATAACCGCGGGATAAATTTGTGTTCCTATCTGTCCTGCAAAGCCTTTTACAGATACTGAAACCTCGCCTGCAACTAATTTCAAACCGTCAATGATAAATTTGAAAACAGCGGCAAAACCCATGCCGGCAAAAACGGTTGAAGCCTTTGCGCCGCCCTCTTCACCCGCGAGGAGGACTTCGGCGCATGCCGTGCCCTCGGGGTAGGGT
>CAMGCN010000040.1 GCA_946040935.1 uncultured Clostridia bacterium
GATAGCGTAGCGTCTCGTGGGCTCGGAGATGTGTATAAGAGACAGGAATGTCGATCCCCCACCAACATTTATACATGTCGGGACGCTTCTCAAAGTCGTACCACGATGCGTAAGGGGAGTCCTCCGACTGATACGCGCCGAGAGAAGGGTATCTTCCGAATTTATTAAAGTAAATACTGTCCGCGCCGGTGTGGTTGAACACACCGTCGAGAATCACCCTGATATCTTTCTTTTTGGCTTGTATTATCAGTTCGTCAAATGCCTCTTCGCCTCCGAACATAGAGTCGATTTCCATGTAATTTCCCGTGTCGTATTTATGATTTGAATACGCGTCGAATATCGGACTTAAATATAGACATGTTACGCCGAGACTTTTCAGGTAATCGAGCTTTTCGATAATACCGTAGATATCGCCGCCGAAAAAGACATTGTTTTCGAGCTTGTCGCCTCGGTTCTTCACATATTGAGGAACGGCGTCGGGATCGTCGCACATAATTGCATAGTCTTTTTTAGGGCATTTTCCGCTTTTTGCAAATCTGTCAACGAAAATATGATACATGATTCCGCCGGCAAACCACTTTGGCGGTTTATAGTTTTTATCGTATACGGTAAGCTGAAAATCTTCTCTTTCGTCAATTGGATTTTTACAGAAATGTTCGCCTTCCGTATCACGATATGAAATTTTGTAAAAATACAATGCTTCTTTGTGTGTCGGAAGCTTGATTGTGTATGTATCCTGCGGTAAATCAAGCTCGCGCTTAAAGGGAAGAGATACTTGAGCGCCGGTGTCGTCATCGGTAATTATCAAGGTGAAATCGTAAGCGCCGCTTCGCGGATTGACTCTCACGGTGCATATAACTTCATCATCTGTTTTGAACGCACCGAAAAGGGAAACATCGTTTCCCTTTATCGTTTTCGTTATTTTTATTGTGTTTTCCGCTTTATATTCGGGGACTTCGAGTATTTTCATTTATTTCCCTGAACTTTTGTCAGATGCCAGATGTTTTCAGCGTACTCGGAAATGGCGCGGTCAGATGCGAAAATTCCGGCACCGGCAATGTTGATAAGCGACATTTTGTTCCATTTATTTCTGTCAGAATAGTCATTTATCGCACGGTCATGAGCTCTGCAGTATGAGTCAAAGTCGGCAAGGCACATATACGGGTCAGCGATTCCGTGACCGGAAAGGAGATATCTGAACATATCCGTGAACGGATGGGAGTCAAAGCCGATGTTGAGGGCGTCAACCGCGCGCTTTAAGCGTTCGCTCGAGTTGTAGTAATCAGAGGAGACATATCCGCGTCTCCAAAGGTCGTCTACCTCCTCGGTCTTAAGTCCGAAGATATACATGTTATCGTCGCCCACCGCCTCGTGGATTTCAACATTTGCGCCGTCGAGAGTGCCGACGGTAACTGCGCCGTTTATCATGAACTTCATGTTACCCGTTCCGCTCGCCTCTTTTCCTGCAAGAGAAATCTGTTCGCTTATATCTGCTGCGGGAATTAAAACTTCTGCCATGGAGACATTGTAATCCTCCATGAATATCACTCGCAGTTTTTCCCTTATTGCGGGGCTTTTCTCGATGTCCGAAGAGATAAAGGAAATGAGCTTTATTATCTCTTTCGCCATATAATATCCGGGGGCGGCCTTCGCGCCGAATATATATGTTTGAGGAGTTATATCAAGGCCGGGGTTTTCTTTAAGAGCCGTATATGTGGATATAATCTGTAATGCGTTGAGAAGCTGACGTTTGTATTCGTGAAGCCTCTTTGTCTGCACATCGAAAATTGACGACGGGTCGAGCTTGATGCCCGTTTTGTCATAAGCGTAAGACGCAAACCTCTCTTTGTTAGCTTTTTTTATTAATTCAAGCTGTTCAAGGACAGATGCGTCGTTAACATATTTTTTGAATTCAATAAGACGTGAGGCGTCCTTTCGGTAGTCGGGACCTATCGTTTCGTCGAGCAGGGAAGCGAGCATACCGTTTGAATAGCACAGCCAACGTCTGTGCGCGATTCCGTTAGTTACATTAGTGAATTTATCCGGGTCTTTTACAAAGTAGTCGTGGAAAACAGTCTTTTTCAAAATATCCGAATGAAGCTTTGATACGCCGTTTACCTTGTTTGAAGCGATGACAGAGAGATTTGCCATTCTGATCTGATTATTGCAGACGATAGACATACGGGATATTCTGTCCCAATCTCCGGGATAGAGATTCCAAAGGTCTGCGGAGTAGCGGCGGTTGATTTCACATATTATCTGATAAATTCTCGGTAATTTAAGCTTGAAAAGGTCCTCGTTCCATACTTCGAGAGCCTCGGGCATTACCGTGTGGTTAGTGTAAGAGAATACTTTCGTACATACGTCCCATGCGTCCTCCCATGAGTATGAATAAGTGTCGAGAAGTATTCTCATAAGCTCGGGAATACATAGGGCAGGGTGAGTATCGTTCAGATGAATTGATACCTTTTCCGGGAAATTGGCGAGCGTTCCGTTGCCTGCCATTTGGTCGGCAATTATGTTTTGAATTGCCGCTGAACATAGGAAATACTGCTGTGACAGACGCAAAAGCTTACCCTCTGTGTGGTTATCCGAGGGGTAAAGCACTTTAGATATTGTTTCTGCGTTAATGTTTTCCTGGACTGCGCGCAGATACTGACCTTGAGTAAAGGCCGCCATGTTGAAATTTTTAGTATCTTTTGCTTTCCATAGACGAAGGATGTTGACCGCGTGAGATGATGCGCCCGTTATCATCATATCGTAAGGAACTGCCTGAACTTCATCGTAGTCGGTGTGAGTGATGTTGCAGTGTCCATCTTCCCACGATTCCTTCAAATGTCCGCCAAAACGGACGCTGACGGATTTGTCGGTCCTGGGAACGAGCCATACGTCGCCCTCGGGCATCCATTCATCGGGAAGCTCCACCTGAACTCCGTCAACTATCTTCTGCTTAAAAAGTCCGTACTCGTATAATATCGAATGTCCCATAGCAGGGTAGTCAAGAGTTGTCAGAGCGTCCATATAGCATGCGGCCAGTCTGCCGAGACCGCCGTTGCCGAGGCCAGGGTCGGGTTCATGCTCATATATAGCGTCGAGGCTGACTCCCATTTCCGAGAGGGCGTCTCTCACCTCTTTTTCTATATCCAGATTGTAGAGATTGTTCTTGAGTCCGCGCCCTACGAGAAATTCCATACACATATAGTAAACGCGTTTTGCGTTGACCTTTTTTCTGTCCTCGTGGAATTGTGAACGCTTCTCAATCATTATATCTTTAACCGTTAAAATTACGGATTTGTAAATCTGCTCTTCGTTGGCTTCTTTCGGAGTAACACCGAAATAGCCCGAAAGCTTGGATTTGAATGCTTCTTTGAATTGTGCCTTTGTGATTTCCTTTGCCATTTGTTCACCTTATAATTGTTCATATATTTTGATGTATTCAAGAGAAGAAACCTTCCATGAAAAATCAATTTGCATTATTTTCTTAACGAATCCGTTCCAAAATTCTCTGTCGCGATAAAATCCGACCGCACGGCGAACGGTGTACATCATATCGTGTGCATTGAATGAAGAAAATGAAAATCCGTTACCCTCGCCCGTAAATTCGTTGTAGCTCTTGATACTGTCATAAAGACCGCCTACCTCGCGCACTATCGGCACAGTGCCGTAAACCGAAGCAATCATTTGGGCAAGACCGCAAGGCTCGCTCTTTGAGGGCATGAGGAACAGGTCAGCGCCTGCGTAAATCTGTTTTGAAAGATCCTTGTCGTATTTTATGATAGAGCGTACTTTATCGTGATGCCTGTATTCAAGAGAACGGAAAAAGTCTTCATAATCTCTGTCTCCTGTTCCGAGCAGTATAAACTGTACGTCGTCTCCGAGAATCTCGTCGATTACACGGACTACAAGGTCAAGACCTTTGTGCGCGGTAAGCCGTGTTATCATCGCGATAATGGGAGTGTCGGGCTTTTCGGGAAGAGCCAGCGACTTTTGAAGAGCCGCCTTGTCCTGAGCTTTACCGGCAAGAGACTTGTATGAGTATGTTTTGTATATCGACGTGTCTTTTGACGGATTGTAGTATTCGGTATCTATACCGTTTAGGACTCCGCGTGTTTTATATGCCTTGTCCCTGATTATTGGGTCGAGAGAATGTGCAAACTCGGGCCGCCTTATCTCTTCGGCGTACCTCGGGCTGACGGTCGAAAGTATATCACAGCATTCGATCGCGCCTTTCATAAGGTTAATATCTCCGTTCCAGTCGACTATTTTTCTTTCCCACGGCGAAAGCTCAAACACATCGCCCATAATCCCGACGCCGTAAATGCCCTGATACTCTATATTGTGTATCGTAAACATCGCTTTTATGAAATTATATCGTGGGTCGCCGGAGTAATGCAGTTTCAGATATATTACCGAAAGAGCCGACTGCCAGTCGTGGGCGTGGAGAATATCCGGAAAAAAGTTAATAATCGGCATTATTTCAAGCACGGCTTTGCAGAAAAAGGCGTATCTTTCTCCGTCGTCAAAGTTTCCGTACAGCATCTGACGCTTGAAATAGTATTCGTTGTCTATAAAATAGAACGTTACACCGTCATGAACGAGGGTAAAAATACCGCAGTATTGATTTCTCCAGGAGAGTGGGACATTAATATTCCCAAGATATGTCATGCGGCTGCGGTATTCATCTTTGATTGACGAATAAAGCGGAAGGACTACACGCGTGTCGCACCCGTTTTTAACGAGCTCCTTGGGAAGTGAGCCGATAACGTCTGCAAGGCCTCCGCTTGAAACGAAGGGAAGAGCTTCTGAAGCAACAAAAAGTACTTTTTTCATTTTTAATCCTTATATTGTTAAATCATTTTTCCTTTTTCAATATAGAAAGGCATAGTTTCGTGACCTGAAAGGACACGGCTGTCGCGTATTGATACATTTTTGTCTGTCACCACGCAGTTAAGGTACACGTTGTCACCCGTAAATGTGTCCTGAAAGAGTATAGAGTTTTTGACAACCGTGTTTTTACCTATCTTGACGCCTCGGAACAAAACGGAATTTTCCACAATACCCTCTATTATACATCCGTCGGCAACTAAAGAATTCTTCACCTCGGCACCGTCAACATACTTGGTAGGAGGTGAGTTTCTTACTTTTGTAAGAATAGGTCTGTTCTTCTGTCCGAAGAGCTCGTCGCGGTACTGCTTGTTTGCGGCGAGTTGAAGGTTAAGTGCGAAATAGTCGTTGAATGAATTTACGCTGGCAAAATAACCTTCGTGTCTGTAAATCCTGAATTTACGCTTGTTCATGTTTTCGGCAATAATATTACGGGTGAAAGAGGTATAGTTGTGGGCGCTCGCGTCAAGGAGCAGTTCCTGTAAATAAGAAGTGCTCATTACCATAATATTCATAGTGACATCCTGTTCGCCCTTAAGCGACGGATTGTAAAGCTCTATCCCTCTGATATTGCCGTTGTCGTCTGACTTGTATACAACGGTAGAAGAGCAATCGTAATTGTCCGCGTTGATTTTTTTGACGGCTATTGTGATGTCCGCGGCGTTTGCGATGTGGTCTTCTATCATTTTGTTAAGGTCGATATTGCATATTGCGTCGCAGTCGGATAAAACCACATACTTTTCTCTGAAGCGCAGTGAATGTCCCACGCTGAGGAGCGCCTCAAGGCGGGAATTATAAAGTGTGTTTGACTGATTTGCGTAAGCTGTGATAAACGGGGGGAGTATTTTTATACCTCCGCTTCTTCTTGCAAGATCCCAGTCTTTTCCGCTTCCTATGTGGTCCATGAGGGAGTGGTAGTTGTAGTGAGTTATAACGCTTATGTTAGTTATATCCGCATTCACCATGTTTGACAGGGCAAAGTCGATAAGGCGGTATCTGCATGCAAAAGGAACAGACGCCATCGTCCTCTTGTTTGTGAGCTCGGGTATGTTTCTGTCGTGTAGATTTGAAAAAATGATTCCGGCTACTGCTGCCATAATTATTTGCCCTCCGTTTCATTTACATTGAGCGAATTTATCATACTCGAACCGGGAATGACGGTATTCGCTTTTATTGTGAGACCGCTTCCGATGACGCTCACGTCTTTTCCGCTGTCTTTCGGCTCTCCGACTTTACATCCCGTTTCCAACATTGTGTCGGAATCTATGATGGAATAGTTAATTTCGGCATCTTTTTCAACAGTTACGTTTGAGAAAACCACCGAGTCGCGTATCACCGCGCCTGCTTCGACTTTAATACTGTTGAAAAGTACAGAGTTTTCAACAGTTCCGTATATTTCGCATCCTTCGGATATTATAGAATTGGATATTCTCGCGTTTTCTCCGATAAACTGCGGCGCGAGGGCGTTGTTTCTGAAGAAGATTCTCCATGAACGGTCGGTGATGTCAAATTTGGGATTTTCGCCGAGTAAATCCATGTTCGCTTCCCATAGGCTGTTTATCGTTCCGACGTCTTTCCAATATCCGTCAAAAGGATATGCGTACAGCTTTTCCCCTGAAGCGAGCATTTTGGGTATTATGTTTTTGCCGAAGTCGTTGCTCGAGTCTTTGTCCTTTTCATCCTCCGTCAGATACTTGCGGAGCTTATCAGACGAGAATATATATATACCCATAGAGGCTTTTGTGCTCGTCGGGTTTGCAGGTTTTTCCTCGAATTTGAAAATTCTCGAGTCCTCGTCCGCGCTCATAATGCCGAATCTCGAGGCCTCCTTTATCGGTACATCGATTACTGCGATGGTACAGTCGGCGCCCTTTTTTTTGTGATATTCGAGCATGCGTGAATAGTCCATTTTGTATATATGGTCGCCTGAAAGTATTAGCACGTATTCAGGATCGTAACGGTCGATAAAACGCAAATTCTGATATATGGCGTTTGCCGTGCCTTTGTACCAGTCCGCGCCTTCTTTCGCCTGATAAGGGGGAAGAACGGTTACGCCGCCGCTCACCCTGTCCATATCCCACGGTTCGCCGTTTCCGATATACTCGTTGAGGACCAGGGGCTGATACTGGGTGAGAACACCTACTGTGTCAATGCCTGAATTAATGCAGTTTGACAGCGGAAAGTCGATGATTCTGTACTTGCCGCCGAAGGGAACGGCGGGTTTAGCCGTTTTTTCGGTAAGAGTATAAAGACGGCTGCCCTGACCGCCTGCGAGGAGCATAGCTACGCATTCTTTTTTCTTGTACATTGCTTTTCCTTTCTCGATATCGGTTTTAGTATTACCGCACTCAGCGGTTTAAGATTCAGTTTAATTTGATTTTCGCGGCATTTGTATGTTTGTTTTCTCTGTTCCGTGCCGCCGAAGCGTGCCTCTTCGGTAGAAAATACCGTTTTGAGGTCGCAGTCGCTTTTAACAGGGTATTTAGGGTGTTCACAGTTTGCGAAGTTGACGACAATGACAAGCTCGCTTCCGTCAAGCGCTTTTCTCTTGTATGATATAACATTTGCGTCTTTGTCGTCGGCATTTATCCAGGAAAAACCCTCCCATGAGAAGTCAATTTCCCAAAGCTGTTTGTTTTCAATGTAGAAGTGGTTTAATTCTGCGACGAAATACTGTAACAGGTCTGTCTCTTATACACATCTGACGCTGCCGACGAAGGCTTAGGTG
>CAMGCN010000041.1 GCA_946040935.1 uncultured Clostridia bacterium
GGTTTAAGCGACAGAAAGATGCAGATACTCAGGGCGGTCGTGGAATTTTATATAAAAACGGGAGAGCCGGTCGGAAGCAAATATTTACAGGACAACGAGTTTGACCGACTTTCAAGCGCCACGATTCGCAACGAGATGGCTGAACTCGAAGAAATGGGATTTCTATGTCACCCGCACACATCTGCCGGGCGTATTCCTACCGAGTTTGGATATCGCCTTTACGTTGACAGTCTTATGCGGACGTACAGCATGAACGCCACAGAGGTCCGTGCGCTTCGTGATATGCTTTCCGACAAGGTTGCCGAGCTTGACAAAATACTCGATCGCGCGGGCAGGTATATGTCCGCCGTGACGAATTATACGGCGCTTTCGGTAAAACCTAAAAATTCGCTTGCGTCGGTTTTCAGATATAATTGCGTCCCTATCGACGGAAGCAGTTTTCTGTTAGTTGCCATTCTTTCTGTCGGCACGGTGAAAACGAAATATGTAAGATGCTCAAAGCCTCTTTGCGACTCTGTACTCAAAAAGCTCGAAAAGGTCCTGAACGGATATATGTCGGGCGTAAATATAGAAACACTTACGCTTAACAGCGTTGTACAGATGGAACAGGATATGGGAGAGGACGCATACCTTATCACTACGGTGATAAAACACATCCTTTCGATTTTGAGCGAGAGCGGAGGAGGCACTCTGAAATTTGAGGGAGTCGACCGCTTACTTGAGTATCCCGAGTTTACTGACGTAAACAGACTCAGGGGTATGCTTAATTTAATGGAAAATCAGGACGACATCGTCGATCTGGTGACAGACGCAGGCGACGGAGTCAAGGTTTATATAGGCAAGGAAAACAGCGTTTCCGAAATGAACAACTCTACGCTTATTTTCCGAACCATAAAATCAGGCGAAAACGTCATCGGGGCGATAGGCGTCATAGGACCGTGCAGAATGGACTATCCAAAGGTTATAACGACGGTCGACACCCTTTGCCGCGAAATAGAAAGAACGATAAACGGCGCGTCTTTGCCGCCGGGAAAGAATGAGAAAGATGGCTGAAGAAAATAAGAAAACCGAAGATACGGTTAAAGAAGAAACCGTAAAGGAAGAGACCGAAAAAGAAGAGGTCAAAAAAGAAAAAAACGGTGAGTGTGCCGAGAAAAAGAAGAAAGACGCTTCAAAAAAAGAGTGCGCCAAGCTAAAAGAAGAGATAGAAAAACAAAAAGACGCATATATGCGGCTGGCCGCCGAGTACGACAACTACCGTAAACGCACACAGAAGGAAAAAGAAGAAATCTACACAGACGCGATTTCAGACGCTCTGAAGCAGATATTGCCGGTAGTCGACAATCTGGAGCGTGCTCTCAAATATGCCGAGGGCGATAAAGTGGTCGAGGGCGTCAAGATGACATATGATAAGTTTGAAAAGGTGCTTTCCGATATGGGAGTTGAGGAAATAGAGTGCAAGACATTCGATCCCTACTATCATAACGCGGTAATGCACATTGAGGACGAGGCATACGGCGAGTCGGAAATCGTCGAGTGCTTTGAAAAGGGCTACAAAAAAGGCGATAAAGTTATAAGATACGCTATGGTAAAAGTGGCGAACTGATAAACATATTTTTGATAAATAAATTCTGATATATTACGGAGGAAAAATATTATGGGAAAGATTATAGGAATTGATTTAGGTACTACAAACTCATGCGTGGCAGTTTACGAGGGCGGCGAGCCTATCGTAATAACTAATCCCGAGGGAGCGAGAACTACCCCCTCTGTCGTAGGTTTTTCTAAAAACGGCGAAAGAGTAATCGGCCAGGTCGCAAAAAGACAGGCGATAACTAACCCCGACAGAACGGTTATGTCCATAAAGAGAGAAATGGGCACAAGCTACAAGGTAAATATTGATGACAAGCAATATACTCCGCAGGAAATTTCCGCTATGATTCTGCAGAAGCTGAAGAGCGACGCAGAAGCATATCTGGGCGAAACAATCACTCAGGCGGTTATCACCGTCCCTGCGTACTTTACCGACGCACAGAGACAGGCGACAAAGGACGCAGGAAAAATCGCGGGCCTTGAGGTTCTGCGTATAATTAACGAGCCTACGGCGGCGGCTCTTGCATACGGTCTTGACAAAGAGCAGGATCAGAAAATCATGATTTACGACCTCGGCGGCGGAACATTCGATGTATCGCTTCTTGAAATAAGCGACGGAGTATTTGAGGTTCTTGCTACTGCGGGTAACAACCGCTTGGGCGGCGATGATTTCGACGCAAGAATCATCGACTGGATTGCCGAAGAATTCTTAAAGGAAAACCCCGGCATCGACCTCCGCAAAGACAAAATGGCTCATCAGAGATTGAAGGACGCGGCGGAAAAAGCGAAAATCGAGCTTTCGGGTATGGCTACCGTAAATATCAACCTTCCCTTTATCACGGCTGACGCAACGGGACCCAAACACTTTGAAAAAGACCTCACGCGCGCAAAGTTTAACGAGCTTACCGCAGATCTCGTAGAGGCGACAATGGAGCCGGTAAGAAAGGTGCTTTCCGACGCGGGACTTTCGGCTTCGCAGGTTGACAAGGTACTTCTCGTCGGCGGTTCTACCCGTATCCCAGCTGTTCAGGACGCGGTAAAGAACTACCTCGGTAAAGAGCCTTTCAAAGGCATTAACCCCGATGAGTGCGTTGCTATCGGCGCGGCAGTTCAGGCAGGCGTTCTCGGCGGCGATGTAAAGGGACTCCTTCTCCTTGATGTAACGCCCCTGTCGCTGGGCATTGAAACTCTCGGCGGAGTATTTACAAAGATTATTGACAGAAACACAACCATACCTACCAAGAAGAGCCAGATATTCTCTACCGCCGCAGACGGTCAGACTTCTGTTGAAATTCACGTTCTTCAGGGCGAGCGCTCAATGGCGCATGACAATACCACTCTCGGCAGATTCTCCCTTGACGGAATTCCCTCCGCTCCCAGAGGAGTGCCCCAGATTGAAGTAACATTTGATATCGATGCGAACGGTATAGTAAACGTATTTGCACAGGACAAGGGAACGGGCAAGGAACAGCATATAACCATCACATCTTCTACCAACATGAGCGAGGAAGAGATAGACAAGGCTGTTAAAGAAGCTGAAAAGTACGCTGAAGAGGACAAGAAGCAGAAAGAGGCTGTAGACACCAAAAACAATGCCGAAAATCTCATATTCCAGAGCGAAAAGACTCTTTCCGAAATAGGCGACAAAGTGAGCGAGGATGAAAAGGCCTCTGTAAGGAGCGCTGTCGACAAGCTCAAAGAGACTGTCAAAGGAAATGACACCGAGGCAATAAAGGCTGATACTCAAGCTCTCGAGCAGGCCTTCTACAAGCTCTCGGAAAAGCTCTACGCCGACAAGCAGGCAGGAGCACAGGCCGGCGGCGCACAGGCTGACGGCGGAGCGCAGCCGGGAGACGACGGCACTATAAACACCGATTTTGAAGACAAAACTGACAAGCAATAATGAGAAAAGAAAAGTAAGGGCACAAAGTGCCCTGACTTTTCTGCGTTAAAGGATTTTTACAATGGCAGAAAAACGTGATTTTTATGAAGTCCTCGGTATAGATAAGGGTGCGGATGACGCCGCTATCAAAAAAGCATACAGAAGTATGGCGAAAAAATACCACCCTGACCTTAACCCGGGCGATAAAAACGCCGAAGAAAAATTCAAAGAGGTAAACGAAGCTTATGAGGTACTCTCCGACCCGCAGAAAAAGGCGGCGTATGACAGATACGGCCACGCCGCTTTCGACCAGACCGCAGGCGGCGGAGCAGGCGGATTCGGCGGATTCGGAGATTTCGGAGACTTCGGCGATATAGGCGATATTTTTTCCAGCTTCTTCGGCGGAGGGGGCGGCTCTTCGTCTCGCAGAAACGGGCCTGTTCGCGGCTCGGATATCCGTGTGCGGCTGAATATTACTTTTGATGAAGCGGCGAAGGGCACTAAAAAGACGGTGACTTATCCGCGAGTCGAAGAATGTCCCGAATGCTCTGCGACAGGTGCGAAAAAGGGAACGTCGCCCGAAACCTGCCGAAAATGTAACGGCACGGGTACTGTAAGGGTACAACAGCGGACAATGCTCGGCATGATGCAGACTACCACTCCTTGCCCCGACTGCGGAGGAAAAGGAAAGATAATCAAGGATCCCTGCGACAACTGCCGAGGCAAGGGCTATATACGAATCAACAAGACTATCGAGGTGACGGTGCCTGCAGGTATAAACGATGAGCAGACTCTTTCTGTTCGTTCACAGGGAGACGCGGGAAGAAACGGAGGGAGCTACGGCGACCTTTTGGTATTCGTAAATGTCCGTCCGCATCCTGTTTTCGAGAGACGCGGGTACGATTTATATTGCGAAATACCTATTTCCTTCTCGGAGGCGGCGCTCGGTGCGGAAGTCAGCGTTCCTACGCTTGATGAAAATGAAACTTATACCGTTCCCGAGGGCACACAGACGGGAACTACCTTTACATTGAAGGGCAAAGGCGTGCAAAAGCTCAACTCAAAGAACAAGGGCGATTTGCATTTTACCGTCGTGGTTGAAACGCCGAAAGGACTTAATTTTGAACAAAGGGAGCTTTTACGAAAGCTGGGAGAGTCGTTTGGCGACAGAAGCAAAAAAGGCTCGTCCCGTTTCAGAAAAAAATAAATCAAAGGACAATCAGACCGAGGACGTGTATTCGCACTTGACATGCGTGTTCGGAATTTAAGGTGGCAATATGAAATATATACAGATATGCTGTACCTGTAATACAAAAGACCGCGATACCGTATGCGCGATAATGAGCGTCATCGACCCTCAACTTATGATTGAAGATTTTTCGGACATCGAGGAGATTGACACCTGCTACGGCGAGCTTATAGACGAGGAACTTTTACGCGCCGACAGGGAGCATTGCCGAGTCAGTCTCTTCATAACCGAGGATAAAAACCCCGCCGAATATACCGGATTTCTTTCCGAACGGTTTGCTTCTCAAGGAATCGAATGCGATATGAAAGTAGAGGGAATCGACGAAAAGGACTGGGAGAACGAATGGAAAAAGTATTATTTCCCTGTTCACATAGGAAATAAGCTCGTTATAGTTCCGGCGTGGCAGGAATACGAGCCGTCGGAGGGCGAGGTCACGGTGCTTATGGACCCGGGACTCGCTTTCGGCACGGGAACCCATGAAACAACACGGCTTTGTGCAAAATCGCTTGAAAAGTACCTCGTTTGCAATTCAAGCGTACTCGATGTGGGATGCGGAAGCGGCATACTTTCAATCGCGGCGAAGAAGCTCGGCGCGGGATATGTTTTCGGATGCGATATCGACCCTGTGGCGGTGCGTGTGGCAAAGGAGAACGCCGACGCAAACGGCGTTGAGTGCGAATACGGTGTATCTGATTTGCTGAAGGGGGTAAAAGGAAAATACGATATTATGTGTGCAAACATTGTCGCTGACATTCTCATAAGAATGGCGCCCGACGCGGCAGGCTGTCTTAACGACGGAGGTATTGTCATCGCAAGCGGCATAATCGCCTCAAGATGCGACGAGGTGATAAAAGCGATGAGTGAAAACGGACTTGAACTTATTGAAACAGACTCTGAAAACGACTGGCGTGCGCTGATACTTAAAAAGAAATGAAAAATCGAGCAATTTGTCTCGGTTTTTTGTTTTTGGCTTTTTTACAAAGAGAATTTTTTTATAATGTTCATATATTTTTAAGGCGCAATTTTGTGAATAATTACCTATGTTATTGACATTTTGCATAAAATGTGATATCATACAATAGTAAATTTGTATAAAAGCAGAGCGGTTTCAGCATGGAACCGAAAGGAATTTGAAATACATGCCGAGATTTTTTGTCGAAAATGACAGTATAAACGACGGTGTTTTTACACTCACCGGTGAAAACGCACGGCATATCTCTTTGAGTCTTCGGATGAAAACAGGCGAACATATCACCGTATGCGACGCAGAGGGCAGAGTGAGCGAGTGCGAAATAACCGATATCGGCTCGGATACGGTCAAAGCCCGCGCTCTCAAGGTGCTTCGGGACAACGGAGAACCTCCCTACAAAGCGGTGCTTTGTCAGGCAATAGCCAAGGGCGACAAAATGGATACGATAATTCAAAAGGCGGTCGAGCTGGGCGTTCACCGGATAATACCTTTTGAAAGTAAAAACTGCGTGGCGCGAATAAAGCCCGAGGCAAGGGCGAAAAAAACCGAAAGATACCGTAATATTGCCAAGGCGGCGGCAAAGCAATGCGGAAGAGGCATAATTCCGCAGGTGGACGAACCGTGCACCTTTGACGATATAATGAAAATCAAGGACGGAGAGAGAATTTTTTGCTATGAGTGTTCGGATACTCCGCTTGAGGGACATCTTACGGGAGATGTCATATATTTTTTGATAGGGCCCGAAGGCGGATTTTCGCCGCTCGAGGCTGAAAAAGCAGCAGAAAACGGCTGGCAGAGCGTCAGCCTGGGGAAAAGGATATTGCGTACAGAGACAGCGTCGGCATATTTTCTTTGCGCGCTGTCTTATGAAAGAGAAAATAAAAGATAACTATAAAAGGAGTCTTTACAATGTCTAAACTGTTTCAGAGCGTGATTCATCAGATGCGGGACGCGGTTGATCGTACAATCGGAGTTCTCGATGAAAACGGAGTTGTAGTATCCTGCACCGAGCTTACCATGATAGGCGAAGCGCGCCACGGAATAAGAGAGGGCCTTGCATACTCTCCCGAAGTTTTTGTTTCGGGCGAGTATACTTACAGAGCGATCGGAAACTCTTCAAAACCGGACTACATAGTGTTCGTCGAGGGAACTGACAAAGAGGCGGAGTCTCTTTCAATGATTATCAGCGTTTCCCTTTCAAACATCAAGTCCCTTTATGATGAAAAATACGACAGGGCGTCTTTCGTCAAAAACATAATACTTGACAACATTCTGCCCAGCGATATTTATGTAAAAGGCAAGGAGCTTCACTTTGACGCCGATGTTTGCCGAGTTGTTTATCTTATCAAGTTCTCGGGCAAGGGAGAGGGCCTTCCCTTTGACATGATACAGAATATTTTCCCTGACCGTGCAAAGGATTTTGTCATCAGCGTCGGCGAGCAGGATATTGTCCTTGTAAAAGAGCATCGTATGGGCGTCGACTCAAAGACTGTTGAAAAAGTGGCGCACCAGATTGATGATACCCTGTCGAGCGAGTTCTACACCAAGGTGTCGATAGGTATCGGCACGCCTGTAGAAAATCTCAAGGATCTTTCCCGTTCCTATAAAGAGGCGCAGGTCGCAATAGAGGTGGGAAAGGTATTTGAAACGGAAAAGAGTATTATAAGCTATGAAAATCTCGGCATAGGAAGACTTATATATCAGCTTCCCACTACTCTTTGCGAGATGTTTTTGCAGGAGGTTTTCAAAAAGGGAAGCTTCGAGTCTCTTGACCGTGAAACGCTTATGACAATTAAGTGCTTCTTTGAAAACAATCTGAATGTCTCGGAAACATCGAGAAAGCTTTTTGTTCACAGAAACACTCTTGTATCTGTCTCTTATACACATCTGACGCTGCCGACGAAGGCTTAGGT
>CAMGCN010000042.1 GCA_946040935.1 uncultured Clostridia bacterium
TACACCTAAGCCTTCGTCGGCAGCGTCAGATGTGTATAAGAGACAGAGCGCCGCCTTTGCTATCCTTTTTTCCCTTTCAAGCTCTGTCAGCTTCTTATCATAAGCTTCCCGAGCCGTCCTCGCGGCGCGGTCGTTCGCTTCGCCGAGAACCGTTTCGGAAAACGCCTGCAATTTTTCATTATCTCTTAAAGGCATGTCTTTTCTCCCGTCAGAATTTTAATCCTATACCGCTCTTTATAAACTCGCTCATAGAATCCGACTTGCTTTGTGAGCCGTGCCTGTCGGGTATGCGCGTCACTATCGGCCTTGTATGAGAGGCCATATAATTGTCGATTTTCTCTGCGGCAAAAGAATACGCCTTTTCCGTCACGGCAATTATGGCGATATCTGCGTCATTTGCCGCGGCGTAGAAGGCGGTCATTACCGCCTCGCCCGTGTGGGCGACCGTTCCGTCAACGCCGGCCATACGAAGTCCCTCGTAAGTCTCGGCGTTGTCGGATATTAAATACATTTTCATAATTAAAGCTTTGAAAGAATCTGTATTGAAATAAGCATTCCGTAAAGAGCAACGCCCTCTGCAAGCGCAACGAAAATAAGCGCTTTACCGAACACATCGGGGTTTTCGGAAAGTGCCCCGATAGCTGCAGAAGCAGAAGATGAAACCGCAATACCTGCGGCAATGCAGGAAACGCTGGTGGTAAGAGCCGCCGCAAGAAGTCCCAAACCGTATCCGCTCGACGCTTCACGCACAACCTCCGTTGTCTCTGCGGCCTCATCGGCGGCGTTTGAAACAACGCCGAAAGCGAGCATTCCTACACAAAGTGAGAACACTGAAATAATGTTAAGCACAAGTGCGAGCTTTTTATTCTTGATTTTTCCGGTACCTGCCAAAACGAGGGGTAACATTGCGAGCGCAAAAAGCGCAACAGCTGTGATAATTGTAGTCATTTTTTAATCTCTCCTGTATATTAAATAAATTTTAGTCGGTTATAAATTCTCTTCCGCGTCCGTCGTAAAATCTGCCGAATATCTCGTAGAATTCAAGGCGGAGCGCCTGAATACATACTATCATACCCTCAAAACCGATGACAAACAGATTTCCTATCACGACTATAACCGGATTTTGCCCCGAAGTCGTTTCGGAAAGCAGGAAAATCACGCTCATCATACCCACATGGTTCAGGGCAAAAGCGCCGAGACGTATATATGAAATAGTGTTTGTAACAAAAGACAATATCGTTTCAAAGAGGTCGAAGAAGCTCTCAAGAAGGTAGTCAATCCATGTCGTGGGAACGAGCTTCTTTCTGCGTTTAATGAGCGCGCCGAGAGGTACTCTCATCATAATAAGCGCAAGGCAGACGATAATCACCGCGACGAGTATCATAACGGGAATGCCGACCGAAACAAAGTTCAGGACGCCGAGCACCAATAACAAGACCGCCCAATAGAAGACAAGCGACGCTACGCTGTTGTTTGAAAACAGCGCTTTTGCAAGGTCCTTTTGCCGTATGCCGTTCAATATGTTCATGAATATCGAAACGCTTATCATCACGACGCCCACAAAAACTGCGGCAAACAAGGTGATATTAATATTCGGTCCTTCATTTACCTTGAATCCGAAAGGCAAAATGTCCTCATACCCGAACACCGAGCCGTAGACAAATCCGAATGCCACGGACATTATGCCCACCCGTGTGAGTATTCTTCCGATAAACATCTTCTTGGCAAACCACAGAACCATACCTGCGAGGATTATAACGGCGCCCTGTCCGACATCGCCGAACATTATACCGAAAAACAGCATATATGAAAGCGCGACGAGAGGAGTCGGGTCAAGCTCGTTATATGAAGGCATACCGTACATTCGCACATATTCCTCAAAAGGCCTGAAAAACCACGGGTTTTTGAGCTTTGTCGGAGGAAGAACGGGTTGCTCGGGATCGGGCTCTTCGACGCTTACCGTAACACCGGGTACCGCACAAAGGTCCTTTGCCACTTTCTCGGACTTTTTCTTTTCCGCATATCCGCACAGGATAAATCCGTCGGGAGTAAGCAGTGCCGTCCTCTTTACCTTAAAGCTCCGCTCATAAGCACAAAGCGCTGTATACCATCCGTTTAGCTCATCCCTTATGTCGTCGCTGTATTTTTTCTTTTCGGCTAATGCCTCTTCATACTCTTTTTTAGAGTTTGAAAGGTCTTCGCTTATCTTTTCAAATGCCTCGGCGGGAGTACCCTGCGCTCTGTTTGATATCTCAATACGCTCAAAGTGCATTGTTTTGAAAAGCGCGTCGACCATAGGCGCATGAGATGTCGGAACAATATACATTCCGAAAACCTCCTGCTTGTCGCTCGACGAAACGAAAAAGAAATAATTGTCCTTTTCTGCCGAATACTTGTCCAGCGCCATATAGTTTTCATACGGCATACGGCCGAAACGAAATCTGAAGTACTCAAGAGAGAACATGGCGTCGAGCGGTATGTTTGCGCCGATCATGTGATTTAACTGTTCGAGGATTTTTTCATCGTCTTTGATTCTTCCCTCAAGGTCGGAACACTTTTTCTCGAGAACCGAGCATCTTTCTCTCTCCTCTTGGATTTTCGGCGCGAGATCCTCATATTCTCCCGTGGGTGCAACGCCCTTCCCGTCGAGGGGCACCTGCACGCTCTCTGCAAGAGCCGTCAGCGAGGCGAGAGCCGAAGCGTAAGGATCAGTCTCGTTTACCGTGACGCACCCTGCAGTCGTTCTGACCACGTCGGCGGCGTTCTCTGCCGCAAAGTCGGCGTTTTCCGCCGCCTTTTTAACCACCGCGTCAAGCAAATTTCGGGGTCCTTTTATTTTTATCAAATTTAGTTTTACTACCGACATATAACTTTCTCCATTATAGCGTCCGGTGAGACGCCGTATCTTATTCCTTCGGTAATGTGTATTATATTACGGCTTTCCGTCTCCGCCGTCATTAAGAGAGCAACCGCCGTCGACATATCCTTTTGCCCCCTGTGAAGAATACGGACGCATTCGTCGTATATTCCGTTTTCATTACGGCTTCGGCGGTTATTTTTCCCGTCAGGCTCGCAAACCAAACCTACCGCCAACGCCTGTTCTTCGGAAAAGCCGTACTTTTCCATTCTTTTTCTCACCTCATCCTTTTTTTCATCCGAGCGTTTCCGATAGAGCTCTCGGACCGCCTCCCGGCTTTTTGTATCAAGGTCTTCGGTATATTCCCCGTACAACCTCTCGTAATACTCTCCGTACCACAAAGCCTCAAGAGCTGATATATTCGGATTTTCCTTTGAAAGCTCGGCTATAGCCGCCGAGTGATAGGGAGTACCCGAGAGAGCGGATATAACGCCGTCGTAGCTTCCCTCGGCAGTGATTCTCGTGAAATCGAGACGCGAGTACTTTCTTATATAATCGGGAACGGCAGTAAAAACACCTCCGTCGTGAGAGGAAAGAAAATACAGCGCGCGGACGAGATATTTAATCTCGTACTCCTCGGCTATCCTACGCAGAAACCTCGCCTGTTTTCCTTTTGCAAAAGCGGAAAGGCGAACGATAAAGTCAAAATATCTGTATGATGCGGCATATTCGATATACGAACGGTTTACCGCCTTGATATCAATACCCGAAAACGCGTCTGAATACCCATGCTGTCCCGACAGCCTCTCGCAAAGCGAGACCAAGCTCGGACTTGACGCAAGGTGTGCATAGTCGCCCCTCTTCAGCATCATACCGTATGCGGCACGGCACTTGGCGCAAAGAGCCTCATAGTCAAACATCTTTCGTCACTTTCTCAAAGAGCTTTTCAGCCCAGTTTTCACCATGCTTTGAGTATGCGGCAAGAAGCAGCTCGCTCGCATCCCGGGTTCTCGAAGACACCGCGTCGCAGTTTCTTTTGAGCGTTTCCTCAACGCGTGTCTTCTCTTCTTTGAGCATACCCTCGAGCTTACCCTCAAGCTCGCTTATATATTCGTCAAGCTCTCTTTTGATAATCTCGGGCAGTTCAGCGCTCTCTTCTTCAGCCTGAGAGACAATATCCTTTGCCTTATTCTCTATATCTATAATTCTTTTGATTATATTTTCCATCAGTTCTTAAGTGAATGTATGGGCGCAGGGATTCTGCCGCCTCGCATAATAAATTTTTCAGGGCTTAAGGGCTTTATGTCCATTATCGGCGCGTAACCTAAAAGTCCGCCGAAGTTGACCGTGTCCCCTGCCTTCTTACCGTAAGCCGGAATTACGCGGACTGCCGTTGTTTTGGTATTTGCAACTCCTATGGATATTTCATCTGCTATGATTCCGCATATAACCGCCTCGGGCGTGTCGCCGGGAATAGCTATCATATCAAGGCCTACCGAACATACAGCCGTCATAGCCTCTAACTTTTCTATCGAGAGAGAGCCTGCCTTCACCGCGTCTATCATGCCTGCGTCTTCCGAAACGGGGATGAAAGCACCCGAGAGTCCGCCCACGCTGCCTGCCGCCATAACTCCGCCTTTTTTGACTGCGTCGTTCAGCATGGCAAGGCATGCGGTAGTGCCGTGAGCGCCCGTCTGTTCAAGTCCCATTTCCTCAAGTATGTGCGCCACCGAGTCGCCCACCGCCGGTGTAGGCGCGAGCGAAAGGTCGATTATACCCGGGTTTACCCCGAGTCGGGAAGACGCCTCGCGCATTACGAGCTGGCCCATTCGGGTAATCTTGAACGCCGTTTTCTTTATTATCTCGGAAAGCTCGGAAAGCGAGCAGTCGCCTGCACGCTCTATCGCCGACGAAACGACGCCCGGGCCTGAAACGCCGACATTTATTACGCATTCGTCCTCTCCTATACCGTGGAAAGCGCCTGCCATGAACGGGTTGTCCTCAGGCACGTTCGCAAACACGACAAATTTGGCACATCCTATCGAGTCCTGATCCTTTGTAAGCCGCGCGAGCTCCTTGACCGTTCTTCCCGTAAGCTGTATGGCGTCCATGTTTATGCCCGCCTTGGTAGAGGCGACATTTACGCTTGAGCACACCCTCTCTGTTTCGGAAAGAGCAACGGGTATGGAATTTATCAGTCTGCGTGCGCCGAGAGTCATTCCCTTTTGCACAAGAGCTCCGTAACCGCCTATAAAGTTTATGCCAAGCTCTTTCGCCGCCTTGTCAAGCGCCTTTGCCGCTTTTATATACCCCTCTTCGCTCATGCTTCCGCCGACGAGAGAAACAGGCGTGACCGATACCCTCTTGTTTACAATCGGAATACCGTACTGTTTTTCTATATCCTCTCCGACCTTGACAAGATTCTTCGCCTTGCTTGTGATTTTATCGTAAATCTTTTCGGCAAAGCGGTTTTCATCCTCACTTACGCAGTCGAAAAGGGAAATACCCATGGTAATAGTTCTGATATCGAGGTTCTCCTCGGTCAGCATATTGACCGTTTCAAGAACATCGGACATATTTAGCATAGACATGTGACAACCTCATATTCTGTGCATAGAGTTAAAAATATCCTCATGCATCGCCTTTATTTCAAGTCCGTTTTTGTTTCCGAGACTCTCGAGTCTGTCAACAAATTCGCTGAATGAAACGCTCATATCATCTATATCGACGAGCATTATCATGGCAAAATACTCGCGCAGTACGCTCTGCGTTATATCGCTGATATTTGCACCGCATTCATAGCATTCCTTCGACACCTTGGCTATTATGCCCTTGCCGTCATGTCCTATTACTGTTACAACCGCTCTCATTAAAACATATACCTTTCTTTTGTAAATCTAAATAATTATACTCCTTTCTTAATAAAAATTCAATATTATACTTCTAATTTCGGCGCATTAATTGAATTTTTATATTTTTTGTGATATACTCTTCGTGTAATATGTCATGAAACTTACTCATATTATAGTATGGGTGATATCATGAAAAGATTTATACTTATACTTTTTTCCGCGCTTGTCATGCTCTCTTCCTGCGGCAAAACACAGAATGTGAGCTTTTGCGACTATCAGAAATATCCGATGACGGTAGACGCAAAAGTCACAGGAGAGGCGGGAGAAGCCAAAGTCACTATGCACATTGTCTCTGAAAATGACATATGCGTAAGCTACACCGAGCCGAAGATACTTCAGGGCGTAAGCTATACAAAGGAAAACGACAGAACTTACATGTCCTTCGGCGACTCGCAAATAGACATAGAAAGCGGTGAGCTCTGCCTCGGATCTCTTTCGATAGCAAAGTTTTTTTGCCTTGATCCGACGCGTTTTTCCTCTTCGCCTGCACGCGAGAGTGACGGAATGTGGAAGATAGAGTATAGCGGAGACGACGTGACATGCGTTGTAAAATACGGAGAGAACGGACCCGTCGAAATAAGCGGAACTGCAGACGGCTTTTCGGCGACAGTAAATGAAATAGAAATAAAATACGAATAAACAGAAGTTAAAATGTATCACTCAACAAAAGCGTATATTGACACAAGCGCTCTAAAATACAATATTTCCAAAATAAGAGAACACGTTTGCTCTGCAAATGAAAAGGTAAGCATTATCGCTGTCGTAAAGGCGGACGCCTACGGCCACGGTGCAAAAATCTGTGCCCCCGCCCTCTTTTCGTCGGGAATCCGCGACTTCGCGGTTTCCAACCTTGACGAGGCGCTCGAGCTTAGGAATATATTAGGTAAAGAAGCAAATATACTCATACTCGGCTTCTGTCCGCCCGAGTATGCACAGGTCCTGTGCGAAAACGACATAACGCAAACGGTATATTCACTCGAATATGCGAGGGCGTTATGCGAGAATATAAACGATAAGCTTAATGTACATATAAAAATTGACACAGGAATGAACCGTCTCGGTTTTTCACCCGACGAATCGGGTGAAAGAGAAATAAAAAAAGCACTTGAAAGCAAAAAGCTAACAGCCACGGGAATTTTCACTCATTTTGCGCGCGCCGACGAAACAGAAAAAGAACCTACAAAAGAGCAGTTTGAAAAATTCAGGTATATTATAGATTTGCTCGAAAAAGACGGCATTACTTTCAAGACAAAGCACGCCTGCAATTCGGCCGGAATAATCTCATATCCCGAGGCATACCTTGACGCGGTCAGGTGCGGAATAATTATGTACGGTCTTTCCCCGTCGGACGAAGTGCCCGCGGCAGGGCTTATGCCTGTCATGAGACTTGTAAGCCGTGTATCACATATTCACACGGTAAAAAAAGGCGAAAAAATCAGTTACGGCGGAATGTTTACTGCGCCGCACGATATGCGCGTCGCAACTCTGCCGATAGGATATGCCGACGGCTTTGTCCGCTCGTATTCGACGGGCGGGGTATATATAAACGGCTCGTTTGCCAAAATCCTCGGAAGAATTTGCATGGATCAATGCATGGTGGACGTAACCGACATACCCTGCAGTGTGGGGGAGGAAGCAGAGATTTTCGGCAAGCACCAAAGCGCCGAGGTCTTTGCAAAATGCGCCGGTTCTATAGGATATGAGACCACCTGCCTTATAGGAAAAGGAG
>CAMGCN010000043.1 GCA_946040935.1 uncultured Clostridia bacterium
GACAAGCTCAACGGGAGTTTCGATGCCTGTCGCCTTCATTACAAAAGTAATACCGCGCTGTGCCGAACCGAAGCTAACGTTGTCAGACCATATTGTCTGTCCCGCGGGAGGCGTGTCGCCGTCGTTCTTATTAAGAGCAACTACAGCTGCGTCCTCGCCGTAGTACTGACCGACCTGCTGTCCTGCAACCTCGATATTCTCGGTTGTTGCGTATACTTTTGCAGAAGCCTCGCCGCCTGTAACAGTACCCGAAAGGGTTACGCTGTACGTACCTGCGTTGCCTGCAGGAGGAAGGAGAGTAAACTCTGCGTTTGTAAGGCCGTTTTCATCTACAGAATCAAATGTTACATCAAACGTCTTTTCGCCGTCAGCGTTTGTGAACGCAGAAGAGCTTACGGTAACGGTACCGCCTGTGATAGGAGCTGTTGTTCCTGCAAGTGCGTCAACCGTTATATCTGTACGGTTGAGCTTAATGCCGTACGTACCTGCCTTATTGAAGGAAAGCGCCTCTTTTACTACCAAACTTGCTTTTGTCTTTGCAACTGCAACAAAGTCTGCGGTAAGCGTTGCGTCAACATCTGTTGTATATGTGGCAAGATCAACTATCTCGCCGTTTTCGTCTTTCCATCCGCGGAAAACATATGTTTTGTCAGCGTCCTCTGCCTTTTCAGGTGTAGCACCGCCGTATACAACAAGCGAACCGGGAGCAACACTCTGAACGTCTGCCACTGCGGCACCGTTCTTAAATGTTACTGTTACGCTTGAAAGAGAAGTTGTCTTGATAGTCGGATATACCGTGAACTGACCTGCAGCATATGTTACGCTCGCGTCGGTATCTACAGTCTTCCAACCGTCAAACTCATATTTGTTCTCTTCGTCCTGCGTGGGTTCGGGAGCATACTCTGTGGAAATTGCGTCTAACTTCTTTACTATAGAGCCGCCCCAGCCGTGTTCCCATCCGGTAGCTATAGTAGAGCTCTGTGTTCCGAGCTCGGTCGTCTTATCTGTGTCGACAAATTTAATCTCGGACGAGAGATTTGCGACATATGTAGAGCGGTCGCTTTCAGCCGTCTCAAGCTGAGGTGCCTCTAATATACCGAGAATTCTCATGCTGCAGTTTGCGCTTGTAACAAACGAAACGTCTTTAAGAGATGTGCAGAAGAGCATTCCGCCCCACTGAGACCACCACATAGGCTGTGCAAGGTATACGTAAATACCGTCAGCAGAGATAGAATCGCCGCCTGCAGTCTTCTTGTCGTAGCCTGACCAAACTTGAGAGGTTACCTCAACGCCGGTTGTGTTGTTTGAAACACCGGCCTTGAATGAATTTGTACTCAAGGTTATCGCGGAATCAACTCCTGCAACCTCGAATATAACGCCCATTACGCTGGCGTTGTTGTAGATCGGGTCGTAAGAGCCCGAATACGCGCCGTTAGTACCGATTGCCTGTACAGGCGTCTCGGGTCCGACGGAATGCCATGTGCTGTCTACTGTAGTATCAACATAGACCTGTCCCGGCACGCCCATAGGCTCTTCGGCGAGGGACATGAATGTCATCGCGGGCATCATGGAAACTACCATTATCACTGCGATGAGCATTGATAGCACTCTTTTCATGAATTATTCCTCCATTTAAAAATTTTTTGTTTATAGGTAATAATACCTTTTACAACATTATAACTCCTAAAATCTTGAAAATCAAATGAAATTGTGCAAAATAAGCCAATCAAACACAATTTTGTTTCCTTGCACAAACGGCGTTTTTATTTTTTGTGCAAATTAACAACAAAATGTTAACATATTTCTCCGCTCTCTTATTTACATTGTATAAATTTTAGTTTAGAGCTAATTTCCCTCCGCCCGAAAACGCCTCATACCCTGAAAGCGAGCCGTTACTACTGCATAAGCGAGTTTTCAGTTTCTCCACGCCCTGCGTGACAGCAAGGCTATAAGGGGGATAAACTCAAGCCGTCCCGCAAGCATATCAAAAATAAACACAACTTTAGAGAACACGCTGTACGAACCGTAGTTACCTACCGCGCCGACCACGCCGAGTCCGGGTCCGATATTGTTCATGGTGGCGACAACGCCCGAAACATTACTCACCGTGTCTGCGGTATCAAAGGAAACGAGCAGAACCGATATAACGAAAACTATCATATATATAATGAAGAAAGAATGCGCCTCGTCAATTACAGGCTCGCTCACCGGCCGTCCGTTCATGCGAACGCACTCGACCCTGCCGGGAGTGAGCGCCCTCCTTACGCGGCGCACCGCGTCTTTCGCGAGGATGATTATACGCGCTATCTTGATACCGCCGCCCGTACTCCCCGTACAGGCGCCAAAGCACATGATGACTATCATAACCATCCGCGCGGTCTCGTTCCACGCGTTAAAATCGGTAGTGGTAAAGCCGGTCGTTGTCATCACGCTGACAACCTGGAAATAGGAGGTTTTAAGAGTGTCGAAAAGTCCTGCGCAGCTCGAATATATATTAAACGCGACAAGCGCGCCTGCACAAATCAAAACACAGATGTAAACTCTCAATTCTTCATTGTTGAAGAAGTCTTTTACTTTTCTTGACAGAAGCAGATAATAACAGCTGAAGTTAATTCCGAACGCCGCCATAAAGACAGTAACTATTATCTGCGTGGCGCTGTTATACCCTGCAAGAGATGTGTTTTTGACCGCAAAGCCGCCCGTGCCTGCCGTGCCGAAGGAAATAGTCGCCGCGTCAAAGAGTCCGTTGCCCGCAATGAGCAAAAGTATTATCTCCGCAAGAGTCATGGCAAGATATATCCCATAAAGGCGCATGGATGTTCCGCGGGATGTGGGCACGAGTTTAGAAACATCCGGGCCCGGAATCTCCGCCCGCATAAGATGTATATTTGCGCTTCCTGCCAACGGAAGCGCCGCCATAACAAACACGAGGAAGCCCATACCGCCCACCCAATGTGTGAAGCTTCTCCAGAAAAGGGAGGCGTGACTGAGCGCCTCAACGTCCGAAAGTATGCTCGCACCGGTGGTGGTGAAGCCCGAAACCGTTTCAAAAAACGCGTCAATGAACGACGGAATATCTCCGCCTATTATAAACGGAAGCGAGCCGCCAAGAGAGAGAACAATCCAGCCGAGCGCAACGGCTATAAAGCCGTCCTTTGAATAAATCGCCTTTTTCTTTGGCTTAAAAAGCCGAAGAAGTACGCCTGCCGCCGCCAAACCGACCGCAGAGACGAGATAGGCGAAAAGCTGTTTCTCCTCACCGTATAAAAGCGCAACAAGAACGGGCAGAAGCATCAGCCCTGCCTCGGCAAGCACTATAACGCCTATGATATATACGACCATTCTTCTGTTCATTTTTTCGTTATTCCTCTATTAAAAAAATGTTGTACGAAGCTGTCCGAATGTTCGCTTTCCCCTTTGGCAGAAAAGCAAGCGACAGAGACAGGCTCTCTTCAGATCAAACTGAAGAGAGCTTAAAATGATGTGTTCGCTTAATTGAAACCGTTTTTAACACAGCACATCGTCGAGAACGTCAAAGCCCGTGTGGGTAGTGACGACGATGACCGTGTCGCCTGCCTCGACAGTATCGTCACCGCGCGGAGATATAATCTTTCCGCCCCGGTTTATACATGCTATAATCACATTTTCTTTTAATTTCAGCAAATGAATGGGCACCCCGATGAGCGCGCTTCCGGCGCTCGCCTCAAACTCTATCGCCTCGGCTTTATTATCGACTATTCTGTAAAGAGTAAGCACTCCGCTTCCGACGCCGTTTTGCTTGGCACGGACATAGCTGACTATTCTGTCAGAGGCTATGAGCTTGGGAGATACGACGCTTCCGACGCCGAGGGGTTTTACGATCGGCACAAACTCAACACGGTTGAGCTTTGTGACGGTTTTAATTTCAGGATTTACATGGCGCGCGTATAAAGACGAGAGAATATTTTCCTCATCTATTCCCGTAAGACAGCAAAAAGCGTCCGCGCTTTCAATGCCGTTTTCCACAAGCAGCTTTTGCGCCGTACCGTCTCCCACAGTAACCTCGACCTCGGGAAGCACCTCATGAAGCGCTCTTGCCGCTTGAGCGTCACGCTCTATGACCGCGACGCGCACCCTATGGGAAATAAGCTCTCCCGCAAGATAAAAGCTGGTACGTCCTCCGCCGCTGATTATCACGCGCTTTATGCTGTGACCGGCAACTCCCGACGCCTTGAAGAACGCCCCGAGGTTGCCTCTCGGCGCGATTATCGTCATGATATCGCCCTCTGCAAAGGTAAAGTCACCGAAAGGTATGAGCACCTCTCCCTCACGGTTTACCGCGCAGACAAGCGCCTCGCGCGTGTTGGCAAAAACATCCTTAACGGTTTTTCCGCAAAGCGGTCCTTTTGCCGTGACGGCATAGTCTATCATTTCTACCTTGCCGCGCGCGAAGAACTCCACCTTGTTCGCAAGCGGGAACTCCAGAATTCTCGCTATCTCCGCCGCCGTTTCCCTCTCGGGATTAACCGCCATGGAAAGCCCTATGTCTTCTGCGATAAGCGGTATAACGCCGCTGTACTCGGGCTGGCGCACACGGGCAACGGTATTTTTCGCTCCGAGCTTTTTTGCAATAAGGCATGAGAAGAGATTCAGCTCGTCATCGCCGGTAAGCGCAATGAAAAGATCGCTTTCTCCCACCCCTGCGTCGTCGAGAACGTTTCTGTTGACGCAATTCCCGTGATATGCGACAACATCGACGTTTTCAACTGTTTCGTTGAGCGCCTCGCCGTCCTCTTCTATTACCGTTATCGCGTGTCCTTCAAGAGCAAGCTGGGAAGCGACTGTATATCCTGTTTTTCCCACGCCCGCAATAATGATTTTCAAGTTTTGTCCTCCGATTAAGCCCTGCCGTTTTGCTTTGATAACGGTCAAGTGTTGGATTTGCCAAACGCGGTTTTCGCCGCATATTTTTTATTGTATTTCCTTTACCATCGCATAGTGCTCGTCAAGGCTCTTTGTAAAGTGCGTCGTTCCCGAAGAATCGGAAACAAAGTACAAATACTGAGAAGAGTCGGGCCACAGTGCAAACGATATAGCGTTCAGACCGGGATTGCAGATTCCTCCCGGAGGGAATTTGGATACGTAATATGTGTTATACGGATTCTGATAATCAGCCTTTGTATATTCTGCCAGATTATACTCTCCGGGCTTTGTATATACGTTGAGATTGTAGCTGTTTCCGTTTCCTGCATGAGCCAGCTCCATCTCAACGGCATACGCGGCAGTAGCGTCCGACTGAAGCTTCATGCCTATTCCCATTCGGTTGGAAAAAACGCTTGATATCAAACCGTAGTCGACATAGGACATGGACTCCTCGTCGTTTGTGACCGTTACTATCTTCTCCTTACCCTCCGCCTGAACGATAGAGGCGAGAGTAACTACCTGGTCGGTGGTGTAGCCGAGCTGGTCGGCGCGCGTCTTATATGTGTCGGTGTATTTCTTCTCAAAGTTGTCAAGGAGTTTTGAGATTATCGTCTCCTCGTTCATATCTGTATAGAAATAATAGGTGTCGGGGAAAAGATATCCTTCAAGGCGATAAATCTTATCGGTTGTTTTAGGTAACTCTTTTATAAACCAATAGGTGTCAAAATCGTAGTTTTGTATTACCTCGACAAACCGCTGTCTTGTGGTGTCCGGAAACTTCGTCAGGAAAAGCTCGATGATATCGTCAACCGTGAATCCCTCGGGGATGGTTATGACTACGCTCTCTCTTTCCACCTTGGGCGTTATCGCCGAGATAATCTGGTCGTAGTTCATAGACGGGGAAACGGTATATGTTCCCGGAGTGTATGAGTCGGAATCTTTTCCACGGTATTTAATATACATTTTGAAAGTGTTTTTGTGGCTTATGACTCCGAGCTTTTTAAGCTGTTTTGCAAGAGTCGGAAGATCCGTTCCCTCTTCTATGGTAATGGATATCTGCTCGTCGCTCTTTACAAAAGCAAATATATCGTTACAGTTTGTTATGACGATTACACTGAGTATTATCGAGCTAACAAGCACCGCGGCTATATATACAATCGCTCGGGTAATACTGTTCATTGCCGCAAACTTGTTTTCCCAGGGACGGGGGGGATACTTTATTCTTCCGCTCTTCTCTGCTTTTACCGCATCCATGGTTTTTGTTTTAGAAGAAACCGCAGGCGTGGCCTTTGTATTTGACGGGGCAGGTCGGCTATTCATCGGCATATCCCGGCGCATGCCTGCGCTCACGCCTCCCCGCGCCTGTTTTTTCTGAGTGACAGTCGGCATAACCTTTGTTGAATCCGCGCGGGCTCCGACCTGCTTACGGACAGGCTCTGCGCCTCTTTCGCCGCCGTTTGCGCGTTTGTCTTCCGCGCGCTTCATATTTCTCTCCTGAATAGCGGCGTTTTGCGTAATTTCACTGTTGTTGAAAAGACCGCTGTTTGTAAAGGAATACTCCACTCCTTTCGGCGGCACCTTGTGCACCTCGGTTTTTTTCATCGGCGTTTTTCTGACAGCCGCATGTTTAGCTCCGGCTTTGGAAACTCTTGCGGCTTTAGGGTTGTCGGCAGGAGCTTTTTTAACGCCGCCTTCGCTCGGCAAGGTACGGCGAGGCGTGGGGCGGAGAGCCCTGCCCGAGCTGCTTATCTGCATATATCCGTCGCTCGTATCACTTTGCGGTCCGGTATTGCCGATTTTATTTTTGTTTTCGTTATTATCCATTGTACCTTTTATTCCCCTTTTTACCTGAAAGCATATATATTAACGGCTATTGCCGCCGCAACGCACAAAATAAACGTAGGTGACAATACCGCAGAAGCAAGCGCAGAGGTCGGTTTTTCTTTTCCTGAAGCTCCCGGAGGACTCTTTTCTCCGTCCGCACCGCATCGGAAGAATATTCTCTGCGCCTCGGAAAGTCCGAGAGCGGCGAAGAGCAAAAATACGGCGGCACACACGGTGAAAAACAGTATGTAATCGGTTTGCCTCAAAATGAGAAGCCAGGACGCGTCCTCGAAAAAGAAGACGACCGAATTAAATATCACACGGACAAGCACCGTGAGAACAAACGACTCTGTAACATAGTAAACAAACGCCATAAGCGCCCCGAGAAACAGGAAGGCGACAAAGCCGTTTACAGAAAACTGCCCGAGAGCGAAAAGCACCGACGAGAAAATCACGGCGCATACCGTACCGCTCTCCCGATATTCGGTAAAAAGTATTCCCCGATAGAGAAACTCCTCGGCCAGCGCGGGAATTACCGCATATGCTATCAGCCGATAGTAAACGGGCAGAGTGCCGTCAGCTATGGTCAGCGTGTAGGTGGAGACAAGCGAATAC
>CAMGCN010000044.1 GCA_946040935.1 uncultured Clostridia bacterium
ACACTCAATACCTTTAGCAGATTAGTATTTGTCATCTATTTTACTTTCCTGTCTTTATTCTGTAGAAACAGCCACAGAATATCCTGAAAATACAACGAATAAAACTGTACAATATATTTTCGCGTGTTTTTTGAAGCTCGAACACGGGCGTACATCCGTATAATAGGCTCGCGCCGCATAAACACGTATTTTCCGCGGCTTTACGGAGAAAACGTAAAGGGAAAGCCGTCTTCCCGTAAGTATGTATATTCTTCTTATAAGAATAACTCTCAATACTTACGCAAATACGCAGAACATGTGCTTCCCCTTTTTGCTTGCATTAAATATTCATTATTATAGGTAATATCATCGGACGGCGTTTGGTACGCTGATAAATATAGCGTGAAAGCTCATCCTTGACCGCGTTTTTAATTTGATTCCATTCGATTTTTCCCCCGCCGAGGCAGTTTTCTATTGCGCCTTGCGCAAGTGAGCGAAGCTCATCCATAAGCTCTTCGTTCTCTCTCACATAGACAAATCCGCGGGATACAACGTCAGGGCCCGAGACCGTCTGCATTATATTCGTATCCACCGCCGCGACAACAACTATGAGTCCGTCCTCGGAAAGATGCTTTCTGTCGCGGAGCACGATATTTCCGACGTCTCCTACGCCCAAACCGTCGACGAGTATATTGCCTGCCGTCTCTGTGCCGTTAAATCTCATTCCCTTGGAATCAAGCTCAAGCACCCTGCCTATATCCGAGACGAATATTCTGTCAGGCGACATGCCCATGGAGCATGCGATTTCCTTATGTGCGTATAGGTGCTTGTATTCACCGTGAACAGGCATAAAATATTTAGGCCGCGTCAGCGCATGCATGAGCTTAAGCTCCTCCGCGCAGGCGTGTCCCGAAACGTGAACCGATACCGCCTGATCGCGGAAAACGGAAATACCGCGGCGGCAAAGCTCATTCACTATATTGGAAACGAGTTTTTCATTTCCCGGTATGGCGTGCGCCGAAATAACCACCAGATCTCCTGCGCCGAGCACAACGCTCGAGTGATCGGAAAACGCCATTCTGTAAAGGGCGGACATGGGTTCGCCCTGACTTCCCGTAGATATTATCGTAAGCTTTTCGGGCGGATATTTTTTTATATCGGAAATATCTATCACCGCACCCTCGGGCACGTTCATATATCCCAGCTCTATCGCCGCCGCGAGTATGTTGAGCATACTTCTTCCCGTGACAGCAACCTTTCTGCCGTACCTTAAAGACGCGTCTATTATCTGCTGTACTCTATGTACATTTGAAGAAAAGGTAGCTATAACTATTCGTTTGTCAGGGTTACGCATGAAGATTCCGTCAAGGCCGCGTCCGACTTCCTTTTCCGACGGAGTGTAGCCCTCTCGCTCGGCGTTTGTCGACTCGCACATAAGAAGCGTCACTCCGTCCCTGCCAAGCTCGCCGAGCCGGGCAAGGTCGGTAGTTTCTCCGTCGACGGGAGTATAGTCTACCTTAAAGTCACCTGTATGAAGAATGGTGCCGACGGGTGTTTTGACGGCAAGAGCGCATGCGTCCGCTATCGAGTGATTCACATGAATAAACTCGACGGAAAAATTACCTGCTTCAACCGTATCGCCCGCGTTGACGCAGACAAGCTGCGGCTCACTCTCGTACTCATGCTCGAGCAGCTTGTTTGCAAGTATGCCGAGTGTTAGTTTTGTTCCGTAAACGGGAACATTCAGCACTTTCAGAACATACGGCAGAGCGCCGATGTGATCCTCATGTCCGTGAGTTATGAAAATGCCCTTGATTCTTTCCTTTTTGTCAGTCAAATACGTTATATCGGGTATAACTGCGTCAATTCCCAACATATCGTCGTCGGGAAATCCCAGTCCGCAGTCTATGACTATTATGTCCTCGTCACATTCGAGAACAGTCATGTTTTTGCCTATCTCGGATAATCCTCCGAGGGGGATTATACGTACCTTTGAATTTGTACGTGTATCTTTCTTTTTTCTTGCCATTGTTTTCCTTTCTGTAAATGCTATTAATCACAAAAATGCCGAAGGGCAGCAGAAAAAATACTATCCTGCAAAGATAACAACCAAAAACAGCGTTCATAAAACGCCGAAATTGATTACGCAAAAACTCTCGCGAGCCCTTGACATATTATCCGAAAACTTATGAACGGTCAGGCGTTCAACCGTCCGTAATCGGATTTTTGTAAAAAACGGACATATTTATTGTTATTAAGATAACACATCATTATGAACTCGGCGTGAATTAAGAAAAAATCAGATAGAAAAACACGCATGTGAAAATACCCATGGCAAAACCGCCGAGAAAAAATTTCGTACGTTCATAGGTGTTGTTTTTCTTTTGCGCCTTGGGGTTATTAAAATATCCCGAAATATAGCTTTCGTTCACTATTCTGTTCGCTTCTTTTATGAGCTGCGTTTCGGGAATCTTGCTTTTCATCACGTTGTCGCGCAGAACAAAATACGCCTCGTCAAAAAAGCTCGAGCCTGTATTTTTCAGCATAAGCATACGTTTCTCTTCACTGTTCATTATTATCACCGAGGAGATTATCGCCCCATCGTCGCATACTTATTCACATAAGCAAGTTTTTATATATTAATTTTATCGGATAACGCCGAGAGGATAATTAAAGACATTACATAACAGAAAATAAAAATCCCTTAATATATGCACGCACCCCGAAAAAGCACTGCTTTCCGGGGTGTATGTTCTGACTCATTCCGTTTTAAGAAAAAGCAAAAAATTATTTGCTTTTGGGATTTACAAGCTCGCGCCATGCGAGGTCTCCGCGGTCGAGCGCCATAACGAGCACTTCCGCGGTCGCGATGTTAGTCGCAAGAGGTATGTTCTTTCTGTCGCACATAAGTAAAAGCTGATCGTCCACATCGTACGCCGAGTTTGAGCCGGGTGTAAATGTCGAATCGCGGAAAAAGAGCAGTAAATCTATCTCATCATATTCTATCCTGCTCATTATCTGTTCTTCACCGCCCGAGGAGCCCGACATGAGGCGTTCTATATCAAGTCCCGTGGCTTCATATATATAATTGCCGGTAGTACCCGTGGCACACAAATGGTGCTTTGAAAGTATTCCGCAATAAGCAATACAAAACTGCGTCATCAGTTCCTTTTTGCTGTCGTCTGCGATAATAGCTATTTCCATTTATACTCCTTTTCTCACATAATCTTTCTTCGTGATATTTTCTTAAATCCGTCAAAAAGTATGACGCTCTTGCCCTCAAGTCTGTCGGTGATGTTACGAAAAGCGCGCCTTTCGTTTCCGCGCGGCAGTGTATATACGAGCTCTCCTCTTTCCTGTGCGCGTGACAATGCCGCCGAATAGGGTACGACTCCCAAAAGCTTTACGTTTGTTTGGTCGATAATATCAATGACAGAAGCCCGCGCGCCTTTGGAAAGAGATTTTTTATCATAAACGTCATACCCGTTTATAATAAGCCGAATGTCTTCTATCCCCTTTTTTTCAATTTCCTGCGCAGTATATCCTGCGGCACGGATAGCGGTAGGTCCGTGGGTGGCCGCAATAATCGAAATATCGCTCACAAGACATGCGAGGGAAAAGGGTATTCCTATGTCGCCCGGAGTGTCTATGATTATATAGTCATATATACTTTTGGCTTTGCTTATAAGGAAAGAGAAAGCGTCTTCGGTTATTTCGGCGTTTCCGTAAGGCGCAGGCAAAAAATGAAATTTCTCATTTCCGGGAAATGAGACCTCCGCGCTCTCGAGCGGTATTCCGCTCATGGCGACGTCGCGCACATCGTAAAGCGCGCGGCTCTCAAGGCCGAGAATAAGGTCAAGACACCTGTTACCCAAATCCAGATCAATCAGCAGGGTATTTGCGCCGTCCGAGGCAAGAGTGTACCCCAGATTTGCCGCTATAGTGCTTTTTCCTACTCCTCCCTTGCAGGAAGTTATCATTATCACCTTGCAGGACAAGTTACTGTATTCCTCCTGTTTTCCGAAAACCTCAAAGCCTGCCGAAAGGCTCTTCTCTTTATATATTTTAACATATTATCTCGCGCAGGTCAACGGAGTATTTGCAGTTAATTTGCAGAAATTCACAATAATTTGGAAAATGCACAGGGCAATACTGTCAGTTTCACTATGTCACCGCGCTTGACGGAACGCGCACTTTAGTGATATAATTATGTAAATATTTACTTAAAGAAAAGGAAAACACATGGCTAAAGAATCGATTCTCAAACGCAAAGGCATAAATTTAAGTCCGAAAACATATTTCGTTGACGCGATGAGCGGCATGGCGCAGGGACTTTTCGCCTCTTTGCTCATCGGAACGATACTTTCCACCGTTGCAAAATACGTCGGTATGCCGGGCGGCGCGTTCCTCACGGGACTTTCCGGATTTCTGTCTGAAATCGGAAAAATTGCGAGCGCGGTAACAGGCGCGGCAATAGGCGTCGGCATAGCGTCCGCTCTCGGCGCTCCCATGCTCGTCGCGGCATGCTCGGCCGCAGTCGGACAGTATGCAAACAGCGCAGGAAACGGCGTTTACACGGCCGGTCCTCTCGGAGTTTTTGTCGCTGTAATTTTCGCGGTTGAATTCGGCAAGCTCGTCTCAAAATCCACCAAAGTGGATATACTCGTTACGCCGATAGTTACTCTCGGCGTAGGATACGGAGTCGCTTTTATCGCCTGTCCGTATATAGCGGTCGCGATGAATTTTATAGGACAGTTTATAAATACGGCAACAACCCTGCACCCCTTCTCAATGGGAATAGTAATCTCGGTCGCAGTCGGTATCATACTCACCCTGCCCATTTCATCTGCGGCGATATGCGCCTCTATAGGAATAACGGGCATCGCGGGCGGCGCGGCACTCGCAGGATGCTGTGCACAGATGGTCGGCTTTGCCGCCGCCAGCTTCCGTGAAAACAAATGGGGCGGAGTCGTCTCACAGGGGGTAGGAACATCAATGCTCCAGATGCCGAATATTGTGCGTCATCCCCAGATATGGATTCCGGCTACCCTTGCCTCTGCTGTCACAGGACCTATCGCGACTGTTGTTTTCAGGCTTGAATGTACCGGCGTCTCGGCAGGTATGGGTACCTGCGGCTTTGTAGGTCCCATAGGCGCGGTTTCCGCCATGACAGAAAGCGGCACTCTCGACGGCACGGCATGGCTCGGCATATTTATGGTATGCTTTGTTCTCCCCGCGCTTCTCTCACTCGCGATAAGCGAGATTATGAGAAAGCTCGGTATGATAAAACAAGGTTACATGGAACTCGATTAATGGAAAAAATCAACGGTTTAATAAAAAGACAAAGGAAACAAAGGACTCTCCTGCCTATGGGGAGTCCTACGCTTTTTTGCACGAAGAAAAAGAATATTTTTCTTCTGTCTTTTTTCTTTCCGTTCTTTATTTGTCTTGCCGTATATGCAATAGGCGGATATTTCCCCTTCGGCGACAGACAGATTATTGTCACCGACTTCTGGCATCAGTATTATCAGGTGATATGCGAACTGCGCGAAAAACTGCTCTCGGGCGGTTCTATGCTGTACAGCTGGCATTCGGGACTCGGCACAAACTTTATAGCAATGCTCGCATATTATGGCGCGAGTCCTTTTAACCTGCTCACGGCTTTTGTTCCCGAGTCGGGGCTTCGGGTAGCGGTAAGCCTCATATGCCTTGTAAAAATAAGCCTTTGCTCCCTCTCCTCGGCAGTATGCTTATCTTATGTTCAAAAGCGAAACGACGCGAGCGTTATCTTCTTTTCCTCGCTTTTCGCCTTTTGTGCGTATATCATGGGTTACTATTGGAATATCATGTGGTTAGACTCTGTCGCTGTTTTCCCGATAGTATTATTAGGACTGTATAAGCTCATTTGCGAAAGAAAAGCGCTGACATACACCGTCTCGCTGTTCCTGTGCCTTGTTTTTAATTATTATATAGGCTTTTACTGCTGTATCGCCGTATTTTTCGCCGCGATATTTATCACCGTCGTTCGTATGGATAAATTTTCCTTTGCCGTTCGTTCCTTTTTATCGGTGCTTTTCCATTCTGCGGCGGCTGTCGGCGCGTCGGCGTTTATGCTGTTTCCCGCCTTTCTGTCTTTACAAAACACATATTCGGTGGCAAATAATACTTTACGCAAAACCCTCTTTAACGGAAACGTCCTCGACTTTTTGAGCGCCCTGCTCCCCTTTCAGGAACCGAATTCAAAGGATCTCGACACACCGAATCTCTTTTGCGGCGTTATCTGTGTTTTACTGTTTTTCCTGTATTTCTTTAATAAAAGCTTCAAAATACGCGAGAAAATATGTTCTTCCCTTTTCCTTTCGCTCATTTTCCTTTGCTGTCTTTTCAAGCCTGCCGACTATGTGATAAACGGTTTTCACTATACCAACATGATACCCTACAGATACACCTTTGTCTTTTCCTTTATTCTGGTGTTCATCGCCTATCGGGTGTTCTGCACTCTCGAGAGGGTAAAGATAAAGTATGTCTTCATATCCCTCGCGCTTACATTTGCGCTGTGCGCCCTTGCCTGTTTTAGGGGTTTTGTCACAGCAGGCGGAATATCGGCGGCATGCGCGCTGATATACGCGCTGTTCATAACAGTTTACCGCAGGGGTGCTTTGGGAAGAAGAGCTCTTGCGTGTGCCGTATGCCTGCTCATTTCGGTTGAAGCGGCGGCGTCGTGTGCCATAGGTATTTCAAACTATTCGGTATATTCGACATACCTCGATTCCTACAGCGACATAAAAGAGCTCCTTTCAAGAAGAGAGGATGGAGGCGAGCTCTGCCGAACCGAGATATCGTCATACAAAACCCTGAACGACCCTCTCCTCTACGGTTACAACGGAGTATCACAGTTCTCCTCGGCGGCAAACTACGGCGTTTCATCTTTACTTACCAATCTCGGCACGGGAGGCTATTGCTCGGGCAACAGGTATGTTTTCTCCCAAACCACGCCCCTTGCTATGAGCGCCTTGGGAATAAAATATATAATTTCAAAAGACGGAAATTCGAGCGGCGACACCACATTGATTCCTGCAGGCATGAGCGGAGACTGCGCCATGTATGAGTACAAATACCGCCTGCCCATCGCATTCATTACTCACGGGGATACAGACAAAAAGCTGACATCATCTGATGTTTTTGCAAACCAAAGCTTGTTTTTTAACAATCTTACGGGCGTGGGCGGAAATCTCTTTTCCCGCTGTTCGGACCCTGCCCTTTCAGCATCAGGGGCAACCGTAACGGGAGGCGAAGGCACATACACTTTCACCTGTGATACGGATGAGAAATGTACCCTCAGCTTTGAA
>CAMGCN010000045.1 GCA_946040935.1 uncultured Clostridia bacterium
GGTCTTCGGCGGATTTTTCGGCTGAAATCCCATTTTTGTTGCATAATATATACCGGGCACTAAATATGTGCCCGGTACAAACAGTCTGCTTTGCCTAAATATAATACTCGGAAATTATGAATACAAAGACACAAGAGATTTTATTGCCGAGGCAAGAAGATCGGAATCGTTTTTGGCATTGTCACTCTGGGATTTTTGAGATTGATTTGCCGCGTCGCTAACCGCATTTGCTACCGTGCCGAAAGCCGTAACAAGGTTTTTGTCCGCCGCTGTGAGTCCGTCGAATATCTGCTCGGCGCGCTTTCCGACTGCCTCTTCGCCGGCGGATACATAGTCTCTTCTCGCCCTGTTTGCCTGAGCCGCGGCATAGGAGTCGAGGTTGCCGCCGTTTTCCGCCGCGCCTTCTGCCTCAGCCCCGTCGGATGCATTCTTTCCGGAAACGGCGTATGCCGCACGTATCGCCTTTGCTCCGTCGTCGTTGTACGCTTTGTCGCTCATTATATATTCGTTTGTTTTTCCTATATTATATTTAATATCGGAATAGGTGGATTTATAAAAGTCGGTACTGCTCTTAAGTATGGAATCAAGTTTTTCCTTTGTTTTGTTATTTGATGCCTTTTGAGAATTGATAAGACCTATAATATCCTCATATGGATTATACATTTTCTTCCTCCTTTGTTATAGTAATTGAGTATTTGTCTTTGCCCGATATCACCTTCAGCACATCATCTTCCAACATCAGACTTACTTCCCTTCCCACGGCTTTAACGGGGATAAAGGTTAGGGAATCGGAATCGATGTTTGAGAGCGCGTCTTCATTGTCTCTTATATGTGCCGTAAGCTTTTTTTCAAGCTCAAGAAGCCGCTTTTCCGTATCATTCACCGCCGTCAGCCTCCTTGTACACATATGTCTGAAGACCGAAGAGATGAACGTCGCCTGTACAGCATATTTTCAGTTTTTGTAAAGGCGACGAAGTTCGGCGGATAAGCGAGCGAAGCGCTGCATACCCTGTTTTTCCCTTGCTGTCTATTACGGGCTTATCGGAATATTCTCCGTCAATGCCCGAAAGATATACTTTTACAGATCCGCCCTCCGGAATATCGCAAAGGAGCGACACACGGGAGATACGTTTATCCGAAAGCACGCCCATTGTCCGTGCGGAGCTTTCCACATACCAGCTGTCGGGGTTACCAGTGAGAGAGTAAATATAGCTTTCAGAGTCCGAAACATTGCAAAGGGCAAACAAAATTCCGTTCATTTCGGCAAAGCAAACAACCTTGCCCTTTTCAGGCGCCTCTATCTTTGACCATGAAGAATTTGCGGTGTTGTAAACATATATTATTCCCTTTTCCATAACATAAAGGGAGTCCGCACATCCGCCGCATATTCCCTCTTCAAAGCGTTCTATACCAAGCTCACGGCTTACATTTATCGGCTCCGCACCCGTGAATTTCATAACGCCCTCCGAGCTTACATAGTAAAGAGAACCTCTCACCTCGCATACCGAACGTTCGCAAATGGCGCCTGAACGGGCGACATCGTAAACACGGAAAGGATTTTTATTGTTATAAACCTGATGAGTAAAGTCCTTTTTGAAAGCGACAACTTTTCCTCCGTAAGCGGTAATCGCCGAAAAGTCGCCGCCTGCACGCGAATCTGCTCCCGTGTTTGAGGCCCATGCGTTGTCTGCGGAAATGTCAGACGCAACGTCAAGATCCCAGTTACAGCAGTCGTTGTACGCAGAAGCATAAATCCGGTTATCGTCCACGCCGAACAGACGCGCGGCATGAACGGTCACATATTTCAAATCAGGTATTTTGACTTCATCGTTTTCGAGCTTTGTCAGGGAAAAGTCGCTGTCTACATCAAAGTCCATTGAGAGCTTATCCGGGAAAATAAGTATTTTCTTGTCGTACTTTCCTCCCACGGCGTCGCTTAACTCTCCGCCGTCGTTATATACGCAGAACTGCACCATGCTGCGCGGAAAATTATAGTCGGAAATAAGAAACGTATCAGCGCTTTCCCTATAATAAATGTGTTCTCCCACAAATGCCTCCGCTTCGGGAGTCAGCGCGACTATATTGAGAGAGTCAGTCTGATAGTAATAGTTTCCCGACTGGATAAGCTTTCGGCAAAAAGCTAAAAGCCTGTTTCCCACCGAGCAAAAAGACAAGGGATATTCAGTCGGCGGAAAAGCGTAGAATTCCTCCCAGCTTTTTTCTCCCGACACCTCGGGAAGCTGTGACATGTCAGCGCCGCAAACATCGCTGAAAGCACGTTCGTCGGGCGCACATAACGCGTCAAGTCCGCCGAAAAAATAATCTTTTACAAGATACTTCTTTCCTGTCTTGGGAATAAAAGCCTTAACCATTTTTACTCATCCTTTCCGCATGTTCGGCACAATGCCGCTCAAAGCCTTCGGCGAGATCCGGGCGGCGCCGTTTGAGAGAATCGTATCTCATCTGAAGAGCAAAGCGTCTGTGTTCGTCAAGGTGTACCGCGTCATCGTCAAAGACGTCTGTTTCGGGAATAACGCCCGACAGCAGCAGTGTGTTTTCTCTCTTTGCACGTTTACTCTGAAGCTCACCCTCGCTCATCAGCGAATCGTAATCCCCTATGTGCATAAGATTTACCGCGCGCATTTTGAATCTGTCGGGAACTTTTCCGTTTTCGTCTGCAAAAAGTCCCATGTTGTAAGCCTGCAGAAACGCCTGCTTTTGATTTTCTTCGCTGTATTTCAGCTCGTTTTCCGTCTCGAAATATACGTCGAACGAGTTAATATCCTCGGAACACCAGGTAAGTACCTGTGCCGCGTCATTGTTTCCCGTGGCAGAGAGGACATACCCCGGCTTGCAGAACTTTCTGCATATAGCCAGCCACATCTTCGCCATATTCAGAATACCCGAACGCATGTTTTCAGCCGTAAGAGCCATTCTCGTAGAGTCAATTTCACGCAGACTGTTTATAGCCACGCCGGACGAAACACCCACGTTAGTCGAGCCTACGACCATAAGCTGTGAAACGCCTGCCACATACTCCATATCACGCACGAGCTGTTCACATTCAGCATAGAGTTCTGTCGGTATAGATTCATGAGAAAGAGGAATAGGGGCATTGTATCCCTTTTTATAGACGACAGGCGTACCGGGCGCCGTGCCGTTTTCCTCCATTTCATCAAGATCCACACTTCCCTCTTCAACCAGCAGAGAGTTCGCCGCAAGAGTAGAGATATAATCGTGCATCTTGTTTTTACATCCGTTGTACGCGCGCTGAAGAGGTATCAGATCCTCTATAACGCTCTTTCCGAAAAACTGACAGGCGTTTTCTTTTGCGCGGAAAACAGTCAGCGGTATATCCTCATAAGGCATACCTGAAAGATAGACTACCTTCCCTGCGGCGATAACGCACATAACTCCCTCGGGATTAGTGCGTGAGGGGCGCTCAAAATAGGTTATGACTCTTTCGCTGTCTCTCGAACGCACATATCCGCCGTCGGTATAAGATACTGCGTCACCGTTGGGCGCGGGAGTCAGTGTTATTGAGTCGATGTCCCGTCCCTTGCATTCTATACCGAACAGATTGTATATTTCCTTTGCAGACAGTACCTGCTCGATGATAACCGAATTCTGCTCTTCCATACTTTGACGGTATAGGTTTTCGGGATAAACCTCATAAGGAGTGAGCAAAACCGAGTATAGTTCTCCCTCGTAAGAAGAGGGATTTCCCTTGTCATCAACAGACGTCGCCTTTCCGGCGCGGCTGTTCCAGCCCGAAAGAACAAAAGCCGTACCGGTTATCTCTGACCATTCGAGCAGAGTATTTTTCTTATCGTCAAAAGAATCCTTTTTGTAGAGACTCCGCAGAAGCTTGGTTTCCACGTCTGCTTTGTCATAGTCCTCGCATTCGTCGGAAAGGGGTTTTACCGCCACGTCGAACTTGACGCTTTTAAGATTGGCGAGCCGCGTTTCCATAAGCGGCGCTATTTTATTGAAGACGCCTCTTTCCTCATATTCGTAAACGGGAATAAGCTCTTCGAGTTCACCCGAATAAGGGTTGACATCACAGTTTTGCTTTCCTGCGAGAAATGCTGAGTTTAGTCTCCACTGAAGCTCAAACGGACGGCGTTCCTCTTTCCGCTTATCTAATTCCGACATTATTTCGGCGACCACATCGTCGCTGTACAGTTCGTTTTTTCTGTCAGATGCAAAGCTTTTCAGTTTTTCAAATATTTTCATTTGCAAACTCCTTTCATACTTCCGTTTCTTTCCGAATGCCACTTTTCAAACGACTCAAGACATGTGTTGTAGTTTCCCAGCCATTTTGCCGCCTGTGCGTCCTCGTTTGCATATTCGTATGCCCTGCCTATAAGATAGGAGAGCGGCATCTGAAGATGCTCGTCGGGAACAGAGAGCGATTGTTCTGACAGGTTTTCACCCGTGAAGAGAGTAGGCATCTCACGGAAGATAACGCGGCATTTGCCGCCTGCACCCGCAGGATGATAGAGATATATCCTGTCACCCTCATCATAGAACTGGCCTTTGTCTTTGAACACGGCGGCGGAAGCGGCATCCGACTTTGCAAACGCCTCTCCGCAGCATAGCACCGTTTCAATGTCGCAGGCACGGACGGGTGCTCGTCCGGCGTCGTCAAGCATGTTCAGAGAAAAATAACGTCTTCCGTCATCGGCAAGAGAGCTCTTTAGCTCACAAACGGCAAGAGAAGCTACAACAGACGAATAAATCTGGCCCTGCAGAGTGTTCAGCCAAAGGATATACATCTCGTCGCTTATCTCGGGTGAAATGTCCGCGCAACCTTTTGCGGCATCGAGTATTTCTCTTCCGGTAAGCATACTTTTATACATCACCAGTTCTCCTTTCTTATCCGCTTTCCGCGGTTATTTTTTCTCCATACCGTGTGATAGGCATACTGCGCGTGAGCAGTAAAGTCGGTCTTATAGTTTGAGTCCCCTGTAAGAAGATACAGTATATTGTCGGTAAGAGGAGTGATAAACTCATCCCTCACTCTCACTCCCTCATCGGTACGTACGGCGTCGGTTACAGCGTCTCTTCCCGTGACGATAAACGCGCCGTATTTTGAAACGAGCTCACGCACCGAATAGTTGAGCGCCGCGAAAAATCTGTCCTGCGGAACCGATATCACCTTGCACACATATTCATATATTTTTTCTGTTTTCATTTTGCCTCCGTTGTACAGTTTATCTTATAACACAGGGGAGGAAAGTCCCTCCCCCGTGCCGTGCGTCAGGCAGTAAGATCACAATTTGTAAATCTTACACATCCGCCGGGATTAGCGCAAATAAGATTGCCGTAAGAAGCAAGAAGAGCGCGGTATACGCTCGTTCCGGGAATAAGAGTGAATATTCCCGAATCCTGAGAAGCGAAATCCCAACCGGTCGTTTCAAGAGTGAAGGCAGAGGTATCTACACCCCATGCTTCGTTATCGGGAACGAAGCGTTCGTTCACTATAACAACCTCGCGGTTGCCGACGAGTACCTTGTATCCCACAGCGCCGCCGACAAACTGATGCTTTTCGGTGACAACGACGTTATTTTCCTTCATGTATGTCTGATAAGCGGCGAATGCCGAGTCTCCGAGCATGAGAAGATCAATCTGCGAGTTCTTGTAGTCAAAAGCTTCCTTAACTCCGCTGTGAATGACTATGTCGGTGAAGTCGTGTTTAGCGTCTACAACTATGGGCTTAATCCAGGGGTTTTCGCTCTTGTTAAGACCGTAGAGAGTTGTAACCGACTCGTCGAAAATAGCGCCGAGACCGCAGAGCTCGCGGCCGAAGCTGTTCTGAACGGTAATAAAGCCTGCCGCGGTGGAAGCGGTAAGAGCCTCACCGTCGACGGTAATTGTCTTTGCCGTACGGTCAACGCTGATAATTCTTCTTGCGGCGTAGGTGGGAGTGAGCGCAGACTCCGAGGTGTAAATGTCAATTACAAGTCCCTCAATAACGCTTTTAACCGAAGAGAGAGTAATGACATTAGACGCGGTGATTTTAGATATTGCGGCGAGCTTTCCGCTGCCGTCTCCGAAGAGGGCGCGTCCGATATTCCATTTAGCGGAAGCATAGCTTCCCTTTACCTCGCCGTCGAGCGCGTTTACCATAGCGCCTGTGTTGTTGGAGGCGAGCTTGACCGTCTTATCGGATACACGTATATCTACATACATATCCACTGCGTCAAGTGAAAACGCCGCGTAGTTTTGAGCTGCGGACGCGGGAGTCGCATTTCCTTCGCTTCCGAAGCCGAAACCGCCGTTAATTCCGATGGGAGCCGCCGCCTTTATCGTATTTGCGGCCAGAGGCACTTTTTTCACCTTTTCAAGGAAAGGCGAAGGCTCGATTCCTATCTGGTTTTCAAGAGCCGGCTTGTAATCGTTTTTAAGTATTTCGCTGATTTTAAGTAAATTCTGTGACATTGTTTTTTCTCCTTTTTTATCTTGTTTTTAATATCTTAAGTGTTTTTCGGCCGACGATCTCGCATCGGCAAATGTTTTGGGTTTGCTCTGAACGCTGACCGCAGAGCCTCCGCCTTTTACCATTACAGGCAGTTCCTCATCGGCACATTCCTTTGCGCGGCGAGACATAAGAAGCTTCATGACATCGCCTCGGGCGTAAATTTTTTCAGCTATCTCCTCTGCGCTCTCCTCTTTCGGATTTTTGTGTTCACCGAGCGCCTGTGCGCCCTTTATCATAAGATAGCAAAGAGTCATCGCGCTCTCGGGAGGGATAGTGCTCATCCCCGGTATGGCTGAAACGAGGTCCTTCACCCGGTCTTTGTACTCCGCAAAGTCATAGAGATCTCCGTTTGCCGAAAGTGCCGCTCCTGCCGAGACATAAGCCGCCTCCTCTTCACGCTTTTCGAGGTCGTCGATAACGCCTTCCATATCGCAGGCAAGGGACTCTTTTACATATTTTGCAACTGCGTCGGTATAGTCTTTCGCATAAGAGTCAATCTCCTCAGGCGATTTGTCCATCACCTTGCGAATATCAAAGACAGGCGCTCCGTCGGCCACGGCCTCCTGCTTTTCGCTTTCTTCTTTACAAGCGGTGCTTTCTGTCTTTTCTTCTTTATTTTCGTCCGCAGTTATTTTTGTGTTTTCGTCCATGTTTACTCCTTTCCTTTTGCGAGAGACTTTTTCTTTGCCTCGTACGCATCGTTTATACATTTTTCGCAGAGGAAGAGGACTCCGGAAGCTCCGTTTGTTCTCGCTATTCGGTATCTGTCTCTTATACACATCTGACGCTGCCGACGAAGGCTTAGGTGTA
>CAMGCN010000046.1 GCA_946040935.1 uncultured Clostridia bacterium
CACCTAAGCCTTCGTCGGCAGCGTCAGATGTGTATAAGAGACAGAATTAAAACAACGCTCTATTTTGCGCCGGGGCATTATTTCTTTTTTTATATACTTCCGTTTGCGTGAAGCCCGTCTTTTTAACAGCACTCACTCCTTGGCCTTTTGCCTTATTCTGCACAGCGCGTTATAAACGCTCTTTACTTCTTTGCCGAGGAGAGCCGCTATTTCACGCGGCTTGTATTCTTTCATATACAGCGAATACACCTCGCGCTCATATTCGGTAAGACTGCTTTCAAAGCTCTCGGATATGTTCAGGGAATATCCCTTTTCTTCTTCGCCCGGCATATCTTGCTCTCGCGCGAGTTTTACTCTTCTTGACTGTCTGCGGCAAAGGGATATCAAGCTGTTTCTGACGCAACGTCTGGCATACGCTCCGAAGGTAACTCCTTTTTCAAAATCAAACGCATACACCGCGCGTATGATAGAGATAGCCGCGTCCTGCCGTAAATCCTCGTCTGTGTAACCCGAATCGGACAGTATCGGCAAAAAAGACGCAACCGCCGCGTCAGTCATAGGCTTATATAGCTTAATCAGCTCTTCGGCCGCAGAGGAATCGCCCTGTTTTGCGAGTTTTATTGTTTTTTCAAGCGCATTATCCATAAGTGTTTCTCTTTATATGATGAGTATATACTATCTTTTGTGAAATGTCAATAAATTTTCTAAATTTGTTAATATAATTTTTATGCACATGTTACATCTGCACAAAATACACGTCCTTTTTTTGGCCATTGTCACAAAAAACGAGGCCGACGCCGGTAAAGTCGTCGGTCCCGTCAAAATTCGCCATACCCGTATAAGCATGATAGCACAAGAGAGTCGGCATAAATTTACAAAAGAAAGTCTGCGTCGCCTGACATAAGAGCGATTATACTTCGATATACCCTTTCGGGGTCGTGGTCGAGCGTACGGCGAGTCATTTCAGTCTGCTTCTCGTTATCCGAGAGCATATTTACCGAAAGGAGTACCTCATCCCTTTTTATAAAGCTGAAAGTTATTTCGCTTCGCCCGTCATAAAGAGGTTTTATCTCGCACTTTACATCCGTGCCGTCCTTTTTGAAGGAGAGATATTTTATCGCACGGTGCAGACTGATATCGCGTATATATGTCGAAAGGTCGGAAGACAGCGCGTCGGCTACCTTTCTTCCCCTGTCGGTAATGACAAAAAGCTCATCTGTCTTTATATCCACGTCTGTCGAACCCGAAAGGCGGCTTATGTTTCCGGCCTCGATAAGCTCTGCAAAGCACTCGACAAAGTCAATATATCTCACCGCGCCGTCACCCAGCACGAGGTCGATCACAGTCGCATACTCAAGGGGGTAACCGACATTTCTCAAAAGATACAGTATAAATATTTTTACATCGTTCTTATCTTGTAATGCTGCCATTTTTCCCTTTATCAAACGGGCGGCTCAGACAGAGCCGCCCGCAGTTTTCAGATTATTTAAGTTATTTGTTTTTTCGGTTATCAGGGGCGTCTTAAAATGTTTCTTCGGAAATATAGTCGTTGTAATGAGAAAGTTTAGCGTCGGTAAAGAGAGTCGCGCCGTAATAGTTAGTTTCCAGGCCTTTTAAGCTCTTGGATTTTGAGTAGGCATTCTTATAGGAAATAAGCGGAACAACCGGCATTTCGTCTATAAGAATTTTCTCCGCCTCAAAGAGCTTGTCGCTTCTTTCCGAAACGTCGGCAATCTTTGCAGCTTCCTCAATGAGAGAGTCGAACTTGTCGTTCTGCCAACCGGTAACGTGCGTCAAATCGGGCACATAATCCTTATTCTCGGTAATCTCTTTAAGGCTTATTGCCGCACCCGAATAGTCGGTGGAGAACTGGGCGATGTTGCCCCACGCATATGTGCTCATCGCCGTGTAGTCAATAGCTATAACGTCAAAGTCTCTTGCCTTGAGCGCCTCGGAAAGACGGTCGACATAAAGGGTATAGAACTCTGTTTCCGCCGAAGGAGAAAGAGTCTTATATCCGAGAGTTTTGACAGTAACGGTAAATCCGAGCTTTTTCCATACGCCTGCGGCATATTCCGCAATGGCCTTTTCAACCGCGCTGTTCTTGCATTTTATCGTGAAGCTTCCCTTTGTAACCTTCGCGCTCTTCAGAAGCGACTTCGCCGTATCAAGGTCGGCAGACTCGGAAATGAGCGAGCCGTACTTTTCACGGTAATCTGTTTTACGGCTGCTGTCTGCGAATACACCGCCGGGTATCCAGCCCTGTGCGGCAGACGCGTATTTAACGATATCTACTATTTCGTTTCTGTCAAGAGCAAGCGAAAGAGCTTTTCTTACATCGGGATTTTTGAACAGCTCGTTTTCGGTATTGAAATAGTAAACGTGCTGTGTGAGCATGTCAACGCTCGTCGTGTCAGCCTCACCGCGCTTTTCAAGTGCGATATCGGAATTATATACAATACTGTTGGGTTTATCCTCGGAGAAAAGCATAGCATACTGTGCAAGCTCGTTTGAGGTTATTTCAGTCTCGTTCTGATAGAGCTCTCTGTCTGCGTTATAGGAAATAATAAGACGGTAAGGAGTGACGTACTTGTCTTCCTTGTCTTTAACTACATCGCGATAGTAGTACTGGGAACGCTCGAGGATAAGCTCTTCGTCGCCCGCGACTTTCTTGACATAGAACGGACCGTTGGTAACGAGAACGTTTGTCGTCGTACTCCAGTTTTCAACCGTGGAAACAGCCACTTCTCTCAAAGGCACAAGCGCAGGGCTCGCGAGAGTTTCCATGAATATATTAACGTCGATATCCTCGTCAAAAATAAACTGAAGAATGGAAGTATCCGCCGCTCTTACGCCCAAATCATCTATCGAAACGTCGCCGCTTTTTACCTTCGCGGCATTTTTGAGCTGATAGAGCAGGCATGCGGCTTCGCTTGAAAATTCAGGATCCATTATACGCTTTATAGCGTAAACAAAATCGTCGGCGGAAACGGTAGTGCCGTCGCTCCAGCAGGTCTCATTGAGAGTGCACTCGAGAAGATATGTGCCGTCCTCCTGCTGTTTATAGGTATATGAATCGAGCAGGGCGTTTTTAACCTTGCCGTTTGAATCAATTTTTGTCAGTCCCTCGTAAATAAGCGAAAGGATTTTGACCGCCGCGTCGTCCGTATAAGCAAAGGCAGGATCAAAATTAATAATCTGGTCGCTGATATATACGGGAATTTCAGCACCGTGATCATCCTCGGATTTGCCGCATCCGGTAAAGGCGAGAGTGAGCATGGTAACAACTAACAACAAAGATATTGCTTTTTTCATGGTTATCGCTTCCTCCGGTATTGAACAGCGCTCACGCGCAGTTACACTATAAGTAAAATTATACGTTAAATATTATACCATGCAAGTTGATTTTTCGCAAGTGAAGTATTTCTCAAAATAAAAATAGTTCACACAATTCATTTTATTGCACAAAATACAGCACTTATTTTTTTGCAATTTGCATAAGTTTTTTTCTCATTGGCAAAAATTTTTATGGTAGGAGATGGTATATTTGGATTGTAACGATAATTACATTTACACTGACCTCGCGCTCGAGAGCTATAAAAGCGTAGAAAATACGCTTCCTCACGGGATAAGCTATTGCGAATATGACTCAGGCGGCATCACCGTGAGCGAGCTTCGTGTGACGAGCGAGGAAGGCGCCGAAGCCCTCGGCAGAAAGAAGGGAACCTATATCACTCTCTCGGTCGGACGCCTGTGGGAAGACGAACGGGATGCGTCTGACAACGCGGCAAAAGTTCTCTCGCAAAATATCAACGATATGATGCACTCGGTCTGTCAGAGTCCCGAGCGGGTACTGGTATGCGGTTTGGGAAACAGGCTTGTCACTCCTGACGCGCTCGGCCCCGCCGCAGCAGACAAAATAAGGGTGACAAGGCATATAAAAGAGGAAAATCCGAGGCTGTTTTCCGAGATGTGTGCATACGACATAAGCGCGATAAGCACGGGAGTCGTAGCACAGACGGGGGTAGAAACCGCAGAGTTTATAAAAGGAGTGGCAAAGACAGTCTCCCCCTCTTTGATAATAGTGCTCGACGCTCTTGCCGCGCGCGACGTCGACAGACTGGCAACAACCATTCAGCTTTGCGACTCGGGAATCAGTCCGGGAAGCGGAATAGGTCAAAAGAGAAAGGAAATATCAAAAGAAACAATGGGCGTTCCTGTTATGTCAATAGGCGTTCCCACCGTCGTTTCGAGCGCCACGCTCGTTTACGACGCTCTCTATGCCGCAGGCGATGAAGTGGATGCAAAGCTGAAAAATGTTTTGGAAACGGGACGAAGCTTCTTTGTTTCCATTAACGAAAGCGACGTTATGATAAGCACCATGTCGGACGTTATATCCCTCGCTTTGAATCGTGTGTTTTTTCCGGAATAAATATGAAAGAGCTTCAATATAATGTATTAGGCAAAGACGTAAAGACGGGATTAAAAACCGCCGACTGAAACGAGAGAAATTATTTTGAATTTAATTCTATACTGATAACGTAAACGGCTGAATTTCGGTAATTTCGGGATTGCCGTCGTAACAAATTAAGAGGTGAAACTATCTGGAAAACTCAAAATTAAAAGTGATTATCAACTCTGTTTTAAGCTTAATGTTCATCGCCGTGACTGTGGCCTCCGTCGGGACGAGCGTCGCCCCCCACGTCACGCGCGATGCGTTTTTTGTGACTCTCTCTGAAGGCCAAACGCCGGGCGCCGCCGTATATCCCATAAAACAGGCGGAAAAAGAGCCGGAGAGCGAAAACACAAAAGAGGGAAAAAGCGAGGGATATGAGATAGTTCCCGTCAATATATCCCATGCGGACGGGAGCGGAAGTATATTATATAAAAACGAGACAAAATATACTTTCGACTCGTCCGAGGTGCTCGGCGAGGAATATCCCATAGAGAAAGTTTCGGGAGAGTCGCCCGAGGTGCTGATAATACATACCCACGCCACCGAATGTTATGCGGAAGAAAACGCCGATACCGTTCGGGACACGAGAAGCGAGGATCCGACAAAAAATATGCTGGCTGTCGGAGAGACATTATGCGAGAGGTTGAAGGAAAACGGCATTAATGCAATACAGTGCCGCACAATGCACGATAAAGACTCCTACAATAAAGCATACGAACTGTCGGCGCAAAGCGTCAGCGAATATTTAGAAAAATATCCCGATATAAAATACATAATCGACGTACACAGAGACGCCATAGAAACCGCAGGCGGCGCAATGGCCAAGCCCATAACGGGAGACGAGCGGGGTTCCCTTGCTCAAATAATGCTTGTCGTAGGCACAAACGAAGCGGGCGCCGACCACCCCGACTGGAAAAAGAATTTGAATGTTGTAACAAAGCTGCAAAAAAAGCTGATAGAATACAACGAAGAGCTCGCACGCCCGATAAACATCCGCTCGGCCAGCTTCAATCAGCAGTACTGCACGGGATTTTTCCTGCTTGAGGTGGGTTCATGTGCAAATACTCTAAGCGAAGCAAAATCCTCCGCCGAAGTGTTTGCCGATATTTTCGCGCGGCAAATAAAGGACGGAAAATAACAGAAATTAAAAAAAGTTGATTTCCCGACAAAAAGATGATATACTTTCAATATAGAAAAAATATATCGGAGGTATATTATGTCTTCCAAACCCGACAAATCAAAGGAAAAGAAAAAAATTCCCGTGCCGTGCATAGTCGCGGCGGCGGTAATACTGTGCCTTATAATCGGATATCTGATAGCAGGCGCCGTCCTCGGCAGCTTTAACCCGACAAAATGGGGAAAAGAGGAGAGCGTGAACGTCACGCCCACCGTAACATGCGCTATATTGTACCCCGACCTTCAGGATAACGGTGAAATATGGCAAACGGGCGGAATGGAACAGACAAGCGCTAAAACCATGAGAGAAGCGCTCGAGACAGACTTTAATAAAGGCTTCTTCACTTTCGCGGAAGACGGAACGATAGCTTCGGTGGGAAATCTCACCGCCGCAAACGGATATAAATTTACTATTCAAAAGAACACGACGCGAGCTCCCGAAAAGCTCTCGGATAAACCGTCCGAGATAATTCTCGCCGACACGGAGACCTATGAGATATTCTACTGCGACCCGTCGGGAAGTCAAATAGCGATAGTGACCGACAAAATCAAAGAAGAGTCCGCACCGAAAAATCAGAGCGGGGAAAACGACCGGACAGAAAACACAGAGGGTGAAAGCAAAAACACAAGCGTAACCGAAACAAACTCCGAGGCAACCTCCGGCACCGCAAATAACGAAACAAGCGCCGATACAACCTCGGGCGAAGAAAACACAGAGTCCACTAAACCCTTGAGCGGAAAAGAAGAGCAAAACAGCTCAACTCTTCCGCAAACGGCAGGTCTGGACAACATAGGCGACGGATCTGTTTTCGACGAATAATTATTTATTAAGTACAGATAAAAACAAAAACTTTCTAATTTGACACGCCCCCGAAAAGTGTATGACTTTTCGGGGGCATATTGTTTTTATAGGAAACGGTTTTTAACTTATATAACGTCTGCCGAATACACGAATGCAAAAATTCCGCGCTTGAACAAAGCTATTGTGCCTTGAAATCCTCGACTTTCAAGGCTTTTCGCTTTGTTCAGTATGCATTATTTTATATAAGAAAAGACGGTTTGCCGAAACAGTTTGTTTTGCTTTTACAGCATAAAAGCGGCGCCGCGTTTTTGCGGCGCCGCTCTTGTTTATACTGTTTGATTTTTCAGAAATTGAGGCAGAATTTTCGGAGTATTGTCGCGACCTCGGCTCTTGTCGCCTTGCCGAGAGGCTCGAAATATACACCCTGTTTTGTTTCCGTCTTGCCCGTGACAAGTCCTGCGAGCTGACAGATCTCAACCGCATTTTTCGCCCAGCCTGCGACATCCTGTGAGTCGAGGAAGGTCTTCTTTTCCACCTGCGGTGTGAGGGTGATTCCCGCGTATTTACAGTAGTTATTCATAATAACGCACATTTCCTGCCGCGTTATATTACTGTTAGGTGCAAAGGTCGTGGGGGATGTTCCCGAAACTATCTTGTTTTCTGCCGCCCATGCGATATATCCCGAGTACCACTCGCCCGTCGGAACGTCGGCAAACGCTGTCTTCTTGTTTTTGTCGTTTACTGCGCCGTCTAATCTGCCGAGAACGGTGACGAACATGGCTCTTGTCATACTGCTGTTCGGTTCAAACGTCGTCGGACTCATTCCGCTGAAGATGTTAAAATAAAGAGCGAAGCTGA
>CAMGCN010000047.1 GCA_946040935.1 uncultured Clostridia bacterium
CTTTGCTGCGCAAAGAGTGATATGATTGCCGACGGCAACCGTGATATTGAAACCTACGGTTTCAGTGATATTTTATTCGCCCACAAAACTGCCGCAGGCAATAAAACTATGCGTAGCATAATAAAACTGCTTTAGCAATATCACTCGCCGTAAGGCGAATAAAACTGCCCAAGCGTCCTAAAGGACGCTTGGGCAAATGTTCGGGGCGTGTTTTTACATGTATGACTTGTGACAACGGCAGACCGAAAAGGGAAGAAACATGCTTTTCTTTCAAAACCCTATTATGAAAAAAACGAAGGTTTGAAAAAAGGGCGCGGAGAAAGGGCAAGGCTTCGCCCTGTGTTAACGGCAGACCGAAAATGCTCGAATTTATACCGTTTTCTCCGCGGCGGTATCACAGTACATACAGCGATACTCCGGCTTTTCCCTGTCGGTCAGGAGAAATACATGCTTTATTTCCTGCTCGGTCTGTGTTATACAGCGCGGATTTTTGCACTTTATTACATTGACGAGCCGCTCGGGCGGCGAAATATGCCTCTTTTCGACTAAAACACCGTTTTCTATCGTGCTTACTGTCGCGTTGGGACTTAAGTACCCGAGTACGTCAAGGTCAACATTGATATTTGAGTCGATTTTGATAATATCCTTTTTCCCCATTTTACGGCTTGACGCATTTTTTATGACCGCGACAGAGCAGTCGAGCAAATCAAGCTTCAGCATCTCATATATCTGCAGGGACTTTCCCGCCGTGATATGGTCTATGACAAGTCCGTTTTTTATCGAATCTATATTCATGCCTTTGCCTCCTCAAGAAGTTTGAGTATTAGCGCCATTCTGATATATTTTCCGTTGTGCGCCTGCCTGAAGTAAGCGGCGCGCGGGTCCTTATCTACCTCGACGGATATTTCGTTTACTCTCGGCAGAGGGTGCATGATTATCATGTCCTCTTTTGCGCTCTTGAGCTTGTCGGGGGTGAGAATGTAGCTGTCGCGCAGGCGCAGATAATCCTCCTCGTTGAAGAAACGCTCCCTCTGCACACGCGTCATGTACAGAACGTCCAGCCTGTCCATAACCTCCTCGAGCTGGGTACTCTGTTCATACGGTATGCCCTTGTCCTTTATAAACTGCTGTTTGACAAACCGCGGCAGTTTAAGCTCCTCGGGACTGATAAGCACAAAACGCACCCCCTCGTAACGGGACATCGCGCCGATGAGCGAATGAACCGTCCGTCCGAACTTGAGGTCTCCGCATACACCTATCGTGAGATTGTCAAAAGTGCCTTTTTCCCGTTTTACAGTGAGAAGGTCGGTAAGCGTCTGGGTAGGGTGGTAGTGCCCCCCGTCTCCCGCGTTGATTATCGGTACGCTCGCCGTCTGCGCCGCGACGAGAGGCGCGCCCTCTTTCGGATGGCGCATGGCGATGATATCGCAGTAGCCGCTGACTATGGCCGCCGTGTCGGATACGCTCTCCCCCTTTGCGGCGGAGGATGAATTTGCCTCGGAAAAGCCGAGCACCTGTCCGCCCAGCGACAGCATGGCCGACTCAAAGGAAAGACGGGTGCGGGTCGACGGCTCATAAAACAGCGTCGCAAGTATTTTATGCTCGCACGCCCTCTCGTACTTTTCGGGAAATTTCATTATGTCGCATGCCGTCTCGATAAGACCGTCAATCTCTTTTGCCGACAAATCCATTATATTAATAAGGTTTCTCATTTGTTTATCCAGCTTTCGTCCGACGGGTTATCCCGGAAAGATATGAGTCTCTTTATGTCCTCTTCTTTTATATATTTTTCCTCGGACGCGACCTTTGCTACCGTATCAAAGTCAGTGAGCGAGACATTTTTAACGCCTGCCCCTTTAAGGCGTTCAATACCCTTTTTCATACCGTAGGTAAATATGCTGGCTATACCGAGCACCTGCGCGCCTGCCTCTTGCAGGGCGCAAACAACGTCGAGCACGCTCCCTCCCGTAGAGATGAGGTCCTCGATTACGACTACCTTTTCACCGGCGGAAAGCTTTCCCTCTATCCTGTTCTGTCTGCCGTGGTCTTTCGCGCCCGAGCGGACATAACCCATGGGCATACCGAGGATATGCGCGCTTATCGCCGCGTGAGCGATACCCGCGGTGGATGTGCCCATAAGAACCTGAGCGTCGGGGTATTCTCTCTTTACGGTCTCGGCAATTGCGTTTTCTATATGCTCTCTTACCTCGGGGGCGGTGAGTGTGAGGCGGTTGTCACAGTAGACGGGGCTTTTTATTCCGCTCGCCCATATAAAGGGCTCGTCGGGACGGAAAAACACCGCGCCTATCGACAAAAGGTCTTTCGCTATCAGTTCTTTTGAGTATTCCATTTTATTCCTCCGTTACAAAATCTTTTATACATCTTTCATACGCCGCGACAGGGTCAGGCGATGATGTGATAGGTCTGCCGACGACGATATAATCGCTTCCCAGCTCTTTTGCACGGGCAGGGGTTGTAACTCTCGCCTGGTCGCCCTTTTCCGAGTCGTCAAAACGAACGCCGGGAGTCACGGTGAGAAAGCCCTCTCTGCATACGCTGTGTACCTTTCCTGCTTCAAGGGGAGAGCAGACAACGCCGTCGAGTCCCGACTCGGACGCGAGGCGCGCATACGACATGACGGCGTCCTCTACCTTTCCGGGTATCAAAAGCTCGTTGTTCATTGTCTTTTCATCTGTCGAGGTGAGCTGCGTCACCCCGATGAGGAGGGGACGGCTGCCGTCGCCGCGCGTGAGTCCCTCGAGAGCCGCGCTCATCATCGCACTGCCGCCTGCGGCGTGCAGATTACATATATCCACATCCAGACGGGAAAGCACCGCCATAGCTCTCTTTACCGTATTCGGTATATCGTGCAGCTTAAGGTCAAGAAAAATCTTATGTCCCGCCTCTTTTATCGCGCGCACTATCTGCGGCCCCTCTGCATAGTAAAGCTCCATGCCGATTTTCACAAACGGCTTTTTTCCCTTGAAAAGGGAGAGAAAGTCCAGCGTTTCAACTGCCGACGGAAAATCGCACGCTATGATAACGTCTTTTCCCATTAGTGTGCTCCTCCTATTATTTCCTCTAAACTTTTAATTTTATATTTTTCCATAACACGAGGTAAATCCTCGATTATTTTCTTGCAGGCAAAGGGATCGACGAGATTCGCCGCGCCCACCTGACACGCGCTCGCCCCTGCGAGCATCATCTCAACTATGTCCTCGGCGCTCATGATTCCGCCCATGCCTATGACTGGGATTTTCACCGCCTCGTACACGTCGTAAACCATGCGAAGCGCGACGGGGAACACCGCCGGCCCCGAAAGACCGCCCGTACGGTTGGCAAGCAAAGGTTTTCTTCCTTTAATATCTATCCTCATGCCGAGCAGCGTGTTTATAAGCGAGAGGCCGTCCGCGCCCGCCTCCTCGCACGCGAGGGCAACCGCCTTTATGTCGGTGACGTTGGGACTTAATTTCATATAGACGGGCTTTTTTGTCACTTTTTTTACCACACGTGTGATTTCCGCCGCCGCCTCGGGACTCGCGCCGAACGCCATGCCTCCCCCGTGAACATTCGGGCAGCTTATGTTACATTCTATTATACCCACCTGCTCCTCGCCGTCGAGCCTTTCGCAGGTGTACGCATAATCTTCAGGTGAAAAACCGCTCACGTTTGCTATCACTTTTTTATTAAAAACCTTTTTGAGTTTAGGCAGCTCCTCGGAGATTACCGCCTCGACGCCCGGATTTTGCAGTCCCACTGCGTTGAGCATTCCCGACGGTGTTTCGGCAATACGCGGAGAGGGATTTCCGAATCTTCCCTCTTTTGTCGTTCCCTTAAAGGAAAATGAGCCGAGTATGTTTATATCGTAAAGCTCGGCAAACTCATATCCGTAGCCGAATGTGCCCGAGGCAGGTATAACGGGATTATCGAGTGTTAAACCCGAAAGGGTGACTTTCGTATTTACCATATTATCTCCTCCTTTTCAAGGACGGGACCGTCTTTACAAATCCGTTTGTTTTTGTACTTTGTCTTGCAGGAACAGCCCATACACGCACCGAAGCCGCATCCCATTCTCTCTTCAAAGGAGAGCTGTCCGCTTGTGTGAGCCGCGTCACAGAGCGCGCGTAGCATGGGCTCGGGGCCGCAGGCGTAAAAGTAGGTATAATCGCCCGGCAAAGCGTCAGTGACAAAACCCTTTTCCCCATAGCTTCCGTCGGCGCAGGCGACCGTGAGGGGAACGCCCAGCGCCTTTAGCTCCTTTTCAAGGAAAACCTCGTCCTTTGTATTAAAACCTATAACGGCGCAGGGGCGCTTGCCCTCCGAGACGAGCTTTTTCGCGAGGAGATACAGGGGAGGCGTACCGACGCCTCCGCCGACGAGCAGGGGACGGTCTCCGCTCTTTGAAGTATCATAGCCGTTGCCGAGTCCGGTAAGCAGCGAGAGCTTTACACCCTTTCGCATTTCGCACATACGCCGTGTTCCCTCTCCCACAACCTTATATATAAGCGTCAGGACATTTCCCCCGGCGTCGCACACGGAAATAGGTCTGCGCAGAAACAGTCCGTCTATCTTTATGTTGACAAACTGTCCCGGACGTGTAATTTGCGATGTGTCGCCCGAAAGGCGCATACAGTAGACGTCGCGGGCGAGCTTTTTGTTTTCGAGTATTTCAAATATACTGTCGGTCATTCTATCTCGGAGACCTCCATGGTGATTTCTTCAAGGACGTCGAGAAGCACCCTCGCCGTGTCAAGCGCCGTGAAAACGGTCACGCCGTTTTCTACCGCGCATCTGCGTATCTGCTGTCCGTCAGACGCCGACGCCGCCCCTGCCGAGTCGTAGTCGCGCGTGTTTATTACGTAGGTGACATAGCCCTTTCGTATAGAGTCGAGTATTTCCTCGCTTCCCTCGCTTATCTTCTTTTTGACTCTCGTGCGTATACCGTGCTCCTTCAGGAATACGGCAGTACCGTGAGTCGCCTCGATATTAAAGCCCATATTATAGAAACGGCGAATGAGGGGGAGGGCCTCGTCTTTGTCCTTATCGGCGACTGTGACAAACAGTGTTCCGTAGTTTACCACCTGCGTACCGCTCGCCTGAAGAGCCTTATAAAGGGCGCGCGTCATCTTTCTGTCGTAGCCTATCGCCTCTCCCGTTGATTTCATCTCGGGCGAGAGGTAAGCGTCCATTCCGCGAAGCTTTGAAAATGAGAAGGCGGGCGCTTTACAGTACCACTTTCCTCTTGAGGGAGGCATCAGCACGTCTATACCCTGCTCGCGCAGGCTCCGCCCGAGCATGACCAGCGTGCCTATATCAGCGAGTGAATATCCCGTGGATTTTGACAGGAAAGGAACCGTTCTCGAGGAACGGGGGTTTACCTCTATAATATAAACATTATCCTCTTTATCAACGATAAACTGTATATTGTAAAGTCCGACTATGCCTATGCCGAGTCCCAGCCTTTTTGTATAGTCGAGTATCGTTTCCTTAACCTTTTCGGAAAGGGAGAAGGAGGGGTAGATGCTTATTGAGTCGCCCGAGTGTACTCCCGTTCGCTCTACAAGCTCCATGATTCCGGGGAGGAAAACGTCCTTTCCGTCGCATACCGCATCCACCTCTACTTCCCGTCCGACGATATATTTATCTACAAGCACGGGCTTGTCGGCGTCTATTTCCACCGCGCTCTTTAAGTATTTGCGAAGCTGTGCTTCGTTCGCGACTATCTGCATGGCGCGGCCGCCCAAAACGAACGACGGACGGACGAGCACGGGATAGCCGATCTTCCCTGCGGCTTCGACTCCCTCCTCCACGCTTGTCACGGCTCTGCCTTTAGGCTGGGGTATATTAAGCTCGGAGAGCACCTTTTCAAACGCGTCTCGGTTTTCCGCGCGCTCTATCGCCTCACAGTCGGTGCCGATTATCTTCACCCCGTGCTTTACAAGCGACGCGGCAAGGTTTATCGCCGTCTGACCGCCCAGAGAAGCGACAACTCCCTCGGGCTTTTCAAAGTCTATGACGTTCATTACATCCTCTTCGGTCAGAGGCTCGAAATACAGCTTGTCAGAGCAGGTATAGTCTGTGGATACCGTTTCGGGATTGTTATTTATTATTATCGCCTCATAGCCCGCCGAGCGTATGGTCATAACGGCGTGAACCGTCGAATAGTCAAACTCAACGCCCTGACCTATTCTTATAGGTCCCGAGCCGAGAACGATTATCTTCTTTTTGTCCGTAAGCTTTGATTCGTTCTCCCTCTCGTAAGTCGAGTAGAAATAGGGCACATACGACTCAAACTCGGAGGCGCAGGTGTCTATCATCTTATAGACGGGAAGGATTCCCGCCGCCTTTCTCGCCTCTCTCACCTTATCTTCGTCGCTCTTCCACTGCCGCGCTATCTCGGCGTCGCAAAAGCCGTATTTTTTCGCCTGTGCAAGCTCCTCTGTATCCCACGGATGTTCGCAAAGCGTCTTTTCTATTTCGACTATATGGCGAAGCTTGTCAATAAAGAGGGCGTCAATGCCGGTAAAGGCGCATATCTGCCGCTCGTCCCGTCCTCGCCGCAAAAGCTCGGCAATCGCGAAAAGACGGTCGTCTGTTCCCGTTTTAATATACTCAAAAAGGGAAGAGTCGCTTTCCCCGTCAAATTTTTTCATGTAAAGATGCTTTGTTCCCGTCTCGAGCGAGCGCACCGCCTTGAGCAGGCTTTCCTCGATATTGCGTCCGACGCTCATGACCTCGCCCGTCGCCTTCATCTGGGTAGAGAGGGTGTTGTTCGCGTCGGCGAATTTATCAAAGGGAAATCGGGGCATTTTTGTAACTACATAGTCGAGCGACGGCTCAAAGGAAGCCGGCGTGTTTGCAAGCTGTATCTCATCGAGCGTCATGCCGCAGGCAATCTTTGCGGAAACGCGCGCGATGGGGTAACCGCTCGCCTTACTCGCAAGGGCCGACGAACGGGAAACACGGGGGTTGACCTCTATTACATAATATCTGAAGGACTGGGGATCCAGCGCAAACTGAACATTGCATCCCCCCTCTATCTTAAGCGCACGGATTATCTTGAGCGCGCTGTCGCGCAAAAGCTGATATTCCTTGTTAGTTAAGGTCTGGCTGGGGCAGACAACGCATGAGTCGCCCGTGTGAATACCGACGGGGTCGATATTTTCCATATTACATATGGTTATCGCCGTGTCGTTTGAATCGCGCATCACCTCATATCTGTCTCTTATACACATCTCCGAGCCCACGAGACGCTACGCTATC
>CAMGCN010000048.1 GCA_946040935.1 uncultured Clostridia bacterium
GCCCGTAGGTCCGAGGAATATAAACGAGCCGATAGGACGCTTTGGGTCTTTAAGACCTATTCTGCCCCTTCGGATAGCACGCGCAACCGCGTCAACCGCCTCGTCCTGTCCTACCACCCTCTCATGGAGCAGTTTGTCGAGGTTGGCAAGGCGTTCGCCCTCCTCATCGGCCAGCTTTTTCACAGGAATGCCTGTCCAGGATGTTACGATATCGGCAATTTCATCTTCACCTATCGAGAGCTTCTCGTCGGCGTGCTGTTTTTTCCACTTTGCGCGTTCTGCCTCAACCTCGCTGTTCAATTTATGTTCGTCATCACGAAGTGACGCCGCCTTCTCAAAGTCCTGGTTTTTGACCGCCTCTTCCTTTTCGGCAGAGAGTGCCTTTAGCTTTTCTTCAAGCTCCTTCAGAGGCGCAGGGGATGTATATGCTTCAATCCGTTTTTTAGACGCCGCTTCGTCAATCAAATCAATCGCCTTATCCGGCAAAAATCTGTCGCCGATATATCTAACCGAGAGATTGACCGCCGCGTTTATCGCCTCGTCTGTAATTTTGACCTTGTGGTGTGCCTCGTATTTATCCTTTAAGCCCTGAAGAATGAGTATAGCCTCTTCTTTTGACGGCTCACCCACCGTGACCGACTGAAATCTGCGTTCCAGCGCCGCGTCTTTTTCTATATACTTTCTGTACTCGTTTATAGTAGTCGCGCCGATTATCTGCAGCTTTCCGCGCGCAAGCTCGGGTTTTAATATATTAGCCGCGTCTATTGCGCCCTCTGCCGCTCCTGCGCCGATAATATTGTGTATCTCGTCTACAAAAAGAATTATATCGGGATTTGCGTCGACTTCCTCCATAACGCTTTTCAGGCGTTCCTCAAATTCACCGCGGTATTTCGCTCCTGCGAGCATTCCTGAAATATCGAGAGTGATAATACGCTTGCCCGTAAGAGTTTCGGGAACTTCACCGTCGGCTATCCTCTGGGCAAGTCCCTCGACAACCGCCGTTTTACCGACGCCCGGCTCACCTATAAGGCAGGGGTTGTTTTTAGTTCTTCGCGACAATATCTGAATGACCCTCTGGGTTTCCTCATCACGGCCGATTATCGGGTCGAGTTTTCCCTCTTTTGCGGCGGCAGTAAGGTCTCTGCCGTATTTTTCCACGGTCGGAGTCTTGCTTTTCTTTTCGCTCTTGCCGACGGGGGCGCTTTCCTCGCGGCCGTCCTCGGCCTCTCCCGAAACAAAGCCCGTTAGCTCCTCATATATCTCCCTTATATTGCATCCGAGGGAAGAAAGTATCCTGACCGCTACGCAGTCGCTCTCGGAAAGAAGCGCAAGAAGTATATGCTCTGTACCTATATAGTTCTGGCCCGAGCGGAGCGCCATATACGACGAGGTCTCTATTATACGTTTTGTACGGGGAGTCATATCCTGCGCGCCGACGTTGCTCTGTCCTCCCTTTCCCGAAATGCTCTCTACTATCTCGCTCACCTTGCGTTCGGTGACAGAGCGTTCGCCCAGCACCTTTGCCGCGATAGAGTCCTCCTCTCTCAACAGTCCGATGAGCAAATGCTCGCTGCCTATATAGCTGTGGCCGAATTCCCTCGCCGCTTCGAGCGCCGAGTTAAGCGCATTCTGCGCTGATTCAGTAAATCTGTTTGTCATTTATACCATCTCCCTTTTTACTTTTGCGGCACGCGCCTTGTCTCTTTGAGCCGCGTCGTTCGTTCCGCTTTCAAGTGCAAGTGTGGCAGGCTGTACTTCGACGCAAAGCCTGTCGAGAACCTCATAGCTCACTCCGTCGATATATCCTGCACATACTCCGTACCTTACCTTTCCGTACAGGCTCATAAACTCTCCGCTGCTCAAAAGATATGCGTTTTTCATCGTTCCGAGCGCGCGGCACGCCATATCGCACATTTTGTCGTGTTCTTTTACTTCAAGAGCCTTTTGCGCGCTCTTTTCATTCTCTATTATTCTATTAATAATATCCGACAGCTTGCTTATCGTATCCTCCTCGGTTATGCCCAAAGTAACCTGATTTGATATCTGATACAGGCATCCCGACTCTTCCGTTCCCTCTCCGTATATTCCGCGTATGGCGACGCCCATTTTCGGCAGTTGAGAGGCAACACGCCTTATAGCACCCGTCATGGTAAGAGCAGGAAGAAACATCATAACAGAAACTCTCATGCCTGTTCCGAGATTGGTAGGACAATGGGTAAGATAACCTAAACGCTCGTCAAAAGCTATATTCAAATTACTCTCTATCTCGTCACAGACGCCCGCCGCACACTCGTATGCTTTTTCAAGCTCAAGCCCCGGGAGTATACACTGAATACGCAAATGGTCCTCTTCACACAGCATGACATAGTTATCGTCCTTCATAAGCAGTCCGTGAGGTCCCTTCGCCAAAAGAAAATTCGGACTTACAAAATGCTTTTCCATATAAGAGCGCGCAACATCCGGCTCAAGAGAAGTAAAATCTACATATTCGTAGTCGCCGAGAACTCCCCTTGCCTTTTCTATTATCTCCTGAGCTCCCGTTTTATCGAGTTTTGAAGCAAAAGGATAATCGCATATATTTCTCGCAAAGCGCACACGGGTACTTATAACAAATTCACGTTCGTTTCCCGATTTATCATACCAAGCCATTTTTCACGCCTCCATTTCCCGGATTTTATCCCGTAATTTTGCCGCACTCTCGAAATCTTCCTTTTCTATCGCCGCGGCAAGCTGTTTTTTGAGCGCGGAGAGCTCGTCCTGCTTTTTGTCACGCATTTGCGGCGGCTTTCGCCCGACGTGACGGCTGTTTCCGTGTATTCTCTCTATCATCGGACGGAGTCTGTCGCCGAATATGCCGTAGCACCTCGCGCAGCCCACTTTGCCTTCACGGGTAATATCGTCGAAAGTAGAGCCGCATAAATCGCATACTTTCTCCTCAACTCCTTTTCCCTTTTGGGCAGAGAAAAGATTTCCGAAGAAGTTAAACCCATCGTCGAAAAATCCTCCGACGGAAACCTCCGACGCACACTCGGCACACAGGGCGACTTGCTCGCTTACCCCGTTTATCGTCTGTTTATACAAAACACTTGCATTTCTTTTTTTACATCTTTCACATAACATAATTTTTCGCCTCTTTTTTATATTACTTCATTAAAGACATTACTATTTGTCGGAATATGTCCGCTCGTATCACGTTTCTGTATTCTGCAGGCACATGAACCAGCGCCGAAGACGATAAAGCCGAGCATGAAAGGTCCCGTTCTTTTTCGTTTATCACGCCGTTGTCCGCCATGCTCTGAAATATCGCCCGCACGCTTCCCTCGTCGATACTCGCTCCTATTGAAGCAAAGAGATGCATGAGATATTCGTCACGGCTGACATCCTTTTTAGTTATACGGAGATATCCTCCGCCTCCTCTTCGGCTCTCAATGACATATCCTCTCTCGGGAGTGAAACGCGAAGTTATAACATAATTTATCTGACTGGGAACACAGCCTGCCATACCTGCAAGCTCTTTTCTCCCTATTTCAAGAGTTCCTCCCCCTTCTGTTAAAAGCTGTTCTATAAGCATTGCCACTGAATCGGAAATCAACATTTACATCGCTCCTTTGACCTTCTTTGACCTTTTGTAAGCATAGTATAAAACAAAAGTCAAAGAAAGTCAAGGTCAAAGAAGGTCAAAATCGCATTATTTACATTTTGTTAATAATTATTGAAAATCGCTTCCCATGTTTCGTGGTCCACTATGCCTGTTTCCTTCATGCCGATATAGTGCTGAAAAGATATAACAGCGAGTTTCGTCTCATCTCCGAATATACCGTCAGGCGTCAGTATCGGCCGTATTCTTACGTTTTCTTTTGATAAAAGCCGCAGGGCGCTCTGTATTTCAAAGACAGCGGTGCCTTTATCCGTTAAAATCGTCATCATTCTCCCACCTCGTAGCCGGGATATTGTTCTTCGTTTCTGTATAATCCCGACGTCGTTTCGTCATACTGACGTGCTATCTGATACCATGTATTCAGGTTTACCGTTCCTGTAACGGGTATTCCGAAAATCTCCTGAAATATTTCGACGGCGTTGCGGGTTGCGGGGCCGAACACACCGTCGGCTGTAAGTGTGGGAATCTCGGTGTAAACACGCGCTATTGCATTCAAATACTCTTGAATAGTCTTTACATTGTCGCTTTTTTCTCCCTCGCGCAAAGGAGTGCCCGGGTAGGGAACGGTGTTTCCTATAAAAGCGGTGTCGGGCAAAGACGCGAGAATTCCGGCATATGTGTCATATATACTGTCCCATGTCGCACGGTCGAGTTCTCCCGTTTCGGGCAGACCGTATGTCCGCTGATACGACTTCACCGACTCGACAGTCGCCGCGTCATAAACGCTGTTCAGCGAAGGCGGCATTACCGAGTCGACAAAGTTACCTATGAAATACAGATAATACTGGAAAACTCCTACCTCCGGTCCGCTGTCCCCCTCTTTTATCACTCCTTCGTATTGGAGAGCTACTTCCTCGTACTTTACTCCCTCGCTCGTTACCTCGTTTAAGTTTTTTACCGCCGACCACACACGCTGGAGCTCATACCAAGTGGATTTTCCCACTATTCCGTCAACGCTTAAATTAAACGTCTTCTGAAATTCCCGAACAGCAGCCTCTGTCGCCTGGTCAAACACACCGTCTTCAGGATAAATTTTCGGTATGTTCGGATAGTTGGTTGACACGCGGTTCAGGCGGAGCTGAAGGGTACGCACATCGTCTCCCACGCTTCCTATCCGAAGCGGCACCTCGGGCGCGCTGGGCTCAAATCCTCCGACCGGCGCGTCAACGACAAGCTCCACATCGTCTCCGTAGTATTGCTTCAGAATATCCACCGAGCTAAAGCCCTCTTGTGCGAGCTGTTCGCTTCCCCATTGGGAGAGTCCCTCGCAGGTGGTAGTCGTTCCGTTACAGTACTGTGCAAAAAGCGGTTCTATGTTTCCCTCTCGGCGAAGATAATCGTTGAATATATCATCAACTATCTGTGAAACATTTTCAAAATAGTCTCTGCCGTAAACAAAGGACTGATCATACGCGGTCGAGTTAGTTATGTCAAAGTCATACCCGCGCGAGCGGTAATATTCAGTATATATTCTGTTCAGCGCAAAGGATATCTGCGCGAGAACATTAGCTCTTATTGCCGAGGGAGACCATGTAGGATATATCTCGCTCGACGCGACGTTTTTAATATAGTCTGAAAAGGGCACACGCACATTCTGTGCATTTGATGAAGGCGGTCCCAAATGCACCGTTATCATTTCGGGAATTATCGGCACTTTTGCTTCAGGCATTATTTTTCCTCCTCTACCGGATAAGCACCTGACTCGTCAAAATTAATTTCACTCAAAGGAATCTCTTGGGCTCCGTAACCGGAAACAGGTATCATGTTTACATTTTGCACACTCGTAACACCCGGAAAAACGGGAACGGATTTTGTTTTCACCGTATAATATCCGTCCGCCTCTACACTGACATCATAGCTCGAATAGGGGGGCAGTGCGGAGCCAGGAGACAGCGAGCTTTCGAGAGCAGGCGTCGGCAGTTCAATCCTTTCTGTCGCGCCCGACATATCGGTGTAAATCTCTATCGGCTCGGGCGTGCCGGTCACAATGACGCGCGCTCCCTTTACCGGTAATGCGCCGAGCGCTGTTCGCGCGTTGACAAGCAAATAGCCTGTTGAATTCAAATTAATCACCTCGTAAAATACTATGCGAGAAAGATTTTTTTGATACAAAACTATGAAAAAAACTGATTTTTATATGCAAAAAGAGAGAATAAATAAAAAAATACAGGCCTGTTCAAACAAGCCTGTATCTAAAATTATTTACTTATATCAGAAATTGAAATTGTTGTCCGAAGTAAACCCGGAGTCGCCCGTTGTGCCGCCGTTTGTGTTATACTTCTTTGAGCTCTTGTCGAGCATGTTGAGAATAACGTCAAACTCGTCGTCGGGAATAACATCCTGCTTCTTTTCTTCTTCTTTTTCTTCCTCTTGTTTAGGCTCTTCGTCCTTGCCCGAGTCAAAGCCTGTCGCAATAACCGTGACATTCATGGTATCTTCAAGAGATTCGTCGAACGCCGCGCCCCAGATAACATTTGCATCGGGATGTGCCTCCTCTTGAATGAGAGTAGACGCCTCGTTAACTTCGTCAAGCCCGATATCGGGAGACGCCGTAATATTGATGATAATACCGCGTGCGCCTTTGATAGAGGTTTCAAGAAGAGGACTGGAGATAGCGAGATTTGCCGCCTCGGTTGCCTTATCCTTACCCGACGCGCTTCCTACGCCCATGTGAGCATAGCCTGCGTCTGTCATTATGGCCGAAACATCTGCGAAGTCAAGGTTGACAACGCCGGTTACGTTAATAAGCTCTGAAATGCTCTGTACACCCTGTCTCAAAACATCGTCTGCAATGGCAAACGCATTCGCGAGGGTTATACGGGTTTCCGAAACGCTCTTAAGTCTTTCATTCGGAATAACAATGAGAGAGTCTACAAAGGAACGAAGATTAGCAATACCTGCTTCCGCCGCTTCCATACGCCGTTTACCCTCAAAGGCAAAAGGCTTTGTAGCAATGCCTACTGTGAGTATTCCCATTTCCTTTGCTATTCTCGCAACAACAGGAGCCGCGCCTGTACCTGTTCCGCCGCCCATACCTGCGGTAACGAATACCATGTCCGCTCCGTTAATAGCGGCCGATATTTCCTCTGCCGATTCCTCTGCGCTCTTTGCACCGATATCGGGGTTCGCGCCTGCGCCGTGTCCGTGCGTGAGTTTATCTCCGATTGAGATTTTGGTCGGCGCGCCGTTTTTCATTAGCACCTGCTTGTCAGTATTTATTGCGATGAATTCAACACCCTTAACACCTGATTCAATCATACGGTTGACAGCGTTGTTTCCGCCGCCGCCTACGCCGATGACTTTTATATTTACGCCGCTGTCAAAGGATTCTTCCAATTCAAATGGCATTGCTTTTTCCTCCGTGTCCTTTATTTTGATTCGATGTAATCTTCGGATATAGTAATCTACAATCTGTCTCTTATACACATCTCCGAGCCCACGAGACGCTACGCTATC
>CAMGCN010000049.1 GCA_946040935.1 uncultured Clostridia bacterium
GGAATATATGAATTTCAAGACAGAATACATGGCTTCTCTTTATGAGAGAGTCGTAAAACGCAATCCGGGCGAGCCGGAATTTCATCAAGCAGTAAAAGAAGTGCTCGAGAGTCTTGAGCCCGTCGCGGAAAAGCACCCCGAGTATGTTACTTCGGGCGTCTTTGAATCGATAGTTGAGCCTGAACGCGTCATTAAGTTCAGAGTACCGTGGCAGGATGACAAGGGAAATGTTCATGTAAACCGCGGCTTCAGAGTACAGTTTAACTCGGCAATCGGTCCTTACAAGGGCGGACTCCGTTTTCACCCGTCGGTATACGAGGGAATTATCAAGTTTCTCGGCTTTGAGCAGATTTTCAAAAACTCCCTCACAGGTCTTCCCATCGGCGGCGGTAAAGGCGGCAGTGACTTCGATCCTAAAGGAAAGAGCGACAGCGAGGTTATGCGCTTCTGCCAGTCGTTTATGACTGAACTTTGCAAATATATAGGCGCTGACACGGATGTTCCCGCAGGTGATATCGGCGTCGGCGGCCGTGAGATAGGTTATCTCTTCGGTCAGTACAAAAGAATACGCGGTGAATTTACAGGCGTTCTTACAGGTAAAGGTCTTACATACGGCGGTTCTCTTGCAAGGCCCGAAGCTACGGGCTACGGTCTGTGCTATCTGACAGACGCTATGCTGCGTGACCACGGCAAGTCCTTTGAGGGTAAGACCGTCGTTATCTCCGGCTCGGGTAATGTTGCACAGTACGCAACTCAAAAGGCAACTCAACTCGGCGCTAAAGTCGTCGCTCTTTCAGACTCGAACGGATACATATACGATAAAAACGGAATCGACCTTGATGCCGTCATTGAAATCAAGCAGGTTAAGCGCGGAAGAATCAAAGACTATCTCAACTACCACGCAGATGCGGTTTACACCGAGGGATGCAACGGCATTTGGAACATAAAGTGCGACATAGCTCTTCCCTGCGCTACTCAAAACGAGCTTGACAAAGAGGGTGCAAAAGCGCTCATCGCAAACGGCGTATTTGCAGTAGCTGAAGGTGCTAACATGCCTTCAACTCCCGAAGCTATAGAGCTCTTCCGGGAAAACGGCGTTCTCTTTGCTCCTGCAAAGGCGGCAAACGCGGGCGGTGTTGCGACAAGCGCGCTTGAGATGAGCCAGAACTCCATGAGATATTCATGGACATTTGAAGAGGTTGACGCAAAGCTCAAGGACATCATGGAGGGTATCTACCGCAACATTTCCGACGCGGCAAAGACATACAGCGAGCCGGACAATCTCGTTGCAGGCGCAAACATCGCAGGCTTCCTGAAGGTTGCCGACGCTATGTACGCTCAGGGATTAGTTTGATTTTGGACTGTTAAAAAAACATATTAACAGAAGGAAGGTACAAATTGCGAAAAACGCCGTTTGACGCAAAGCTCAAGGACATCATGGAGGGTATCTACCGCAACATTTCCGACGCGGCAAAGACATACAGCGAGCCGGACAATCTCGTTGCAGGCGCAAACATCGCAGGCTTCCTGAAGGTTGCCGACGCTATGTACGCTCAGGGATTAGTTTGATTTTGGACTGTTAAAAAAACATATTAACAGAAGGAAGGTACAAATTGCGAAAAACGCCGTTTGTACCTTCCTTTTTTATTGTCTGTAATATAGGCAGAATCATGCTGTTTTGTTTTTCGTCATTTTTCTTTGTCTCCCGAAAGCCTTGATATTATGCGGATTCTACTCTCGGTAGAGTCCTTTTTTGTTTCGGTAGAATTTGGTTTTTAAGGGGTAGAGATATAAATCAATCAGTAGGTTGATGTTTTGCCTCGTCGCGGTCTATACTGTTATCAGAATAAAACAGAAAGAGGTTTACAAAATGCTTAACGAAACAAAAGAAATGTCGTCAGTATACAGAAAAAACGCCGCCCTTGACAAAGCGGCGCAGATTATCCGAATTTTCAGTATACCGTCGTTATTTGCCATAGTCACATTTTTAATAATATATTTCACAAAGCCTGACGTTTTTAGCCGAGTGACTCAACTGTTTTCCGCGATATTCTTTATAGGCATAGTTCCTATTCTTGCATATGCTGTACACGCATTTGTCCCCTCTCTTCGCGCAAAAGGAAGAGAATGTCAGCGAAATATGGCGTTTGCCTTTACCGCGGTGGGATATACGGCGGGACTTATTTACGCTTTCGCATTAAACGTAAGTTCAAGTCTGAAAGAAATATACCTCGGTTACATGGTTTCTTATATACTGCTTCTTGTAATGAATAAAGGCATAAAATTTCGTTCGAGCGGACACGCGGCGGGAATAGCAGGGCCTCTTCTATACCTCATATATTTTACAAGCTGGATTACCCTTCCTGTATGCGCGTTTCTTTGGGGCGCGGTACTTTGGTCGTCGCTTCGCGTAAAACGACATACAAAAGCCGAGTTCATCGCCGGTTCCCTCTGCTCTGTCGCGGCGTTTAGCCTGTCGATAATTATAGTATGATACAGTAAAAAAGCTTTCTGCAAATAACATACATGCAGAAAGCTTTTTTTATTTATCTTTTTTTCTTACCAAAAACGCATTGGGCAGCCAACGCCCTTCGGGATTAAGACAGGTCGCTACCTGTATAAGCGTTTCCCCGTTATAATTCATCAGCGTACTTGCGCCTCCGTCACAACAGCAGGCGTTTATAACGCCGTAGTCATACAGGATTTTTGCCATTTCACCGACAGTTATACCTATACTTTTGGCCTGACGTCCCTCTATAACAAGGAAAGCCATCGCACCGTCGGCACGCTGCCCTACCGCCGTTCTCGGCTGTATTCCCCAGCCGGCGCTTCCCTCCACCTGTTTTTCTCCGTCAGAGATAAGAATGGGACCGAACTGCATACCGTCACGGACATTGAAATCCGTCCAATTGTCCGTCCATCCTACCGCAAGCTTGTTGTCTGTGGTAAGCATCATACTCGGATAACTGCTCACATACGTGCCCCACAGCTTACCCTCGCTCATTGACAGACCGACTACGTCTCCGCCGTCACCGTTTTCATTCGGATCGTAAAAACCGGAAGCGTTGACGCCTGCTATCGCGTCATATTCCCTTACCAGCTCACCCAGTCTTTGTCCTTTTTCTTCCGGATATTTTGTCATTCCGACAAAAACGCGCGAAGGATCGTCAATAAGCATTATCTTACCGGTATATCCGTCGCCGGCTATGCTCGAAATAAACAGTCCCTGTGCCTCGTCAACCGTGTCAATAGTATTTCCCGCATAGTCGAGTCCTCCCTCATACAGTCGGGAAAGACCGAGTATATCCATTTCCTCCGGTTCTGTCACGGTGGCGTCAATACCGTCAAACGGCTTTAGTGAATCGAGATTTCCTTCTCCTCCGTAAGTCTGCTTAGCCATAACCTCATCGATTATATAATGCGGAATAAACGCCTCAGCGAGCCACTGATGAGTACGGGTATTCATAGCCGTTTCTATATACAGATCACGCAGTGAGCGTATAAACGGTATGGGAAAAAACACAACAAGCGTATATCCGACGATAACCGTACTGAAAACGCATAAAAAGGCGGCAAGAAAAGGCTTTTTTATCCTCGCCCATATCTTTGAGAACTTTCTTTGCTTTGACGGCTTTGATGTTTTTTTCATTTTCATAGTACGACTATTCTACCACTTTTTCGAGATTTTTGCAACTTTATATTGTAAATAAAAACTTTTACCATTGACTAAAGCTGAAAATAAATATATAATCAAAAAAGAAAACATTAAAAATCGGAGAAATAATGCAAAACAAAGAGCTTCTTTCCCCTGCGGGAAATTTTGAAAAGATGACGGCGGCGCTTCGTTACGGCGCAGACGCGGTATATCTGTCAGGCCGGCGGTTCGGAATGCGCGCGGCTGCCGACAACTTTTCATCTGAAGAAATATATGAGGCTGTGAAATACGCCCACTCGCTTGACAAAAAAGTATATGTAACGGTAAACACCATGCCGAGAACGGGCGAATACCCTTCCCTCGAAAAATACCTCGCAGAGCTAAAGGAATCAAAACCTGACGCTCTGATAATCGCCGATCCGGGAGTTATGGAGCTGGCAAAGAGCATAATGCCCGAAATACCGATACACGTCTCTACACAGACGGGTATAGTATCTGCCGCAGACTGTCTGTTTTATGCGAAAACGGGAGCAACGCGAGTTGTCCTTGCAAGAGAACTTTCGTTTGAAGATATCGCGCAGATAAGCGAAAAAACGCGAGGCATAGTAGAGCTTGAGTGCTTCGTTCACGGCTCTATGTGTGTATCTTTTTCGGGAAGATGCCTGCTTTCAGAACATTATACGGGGCGGGACGCAAACAGAGGCGCGTGTGCACAGCCCTGCCGTTGGAATTTCAACGCATTTGAAATTTCCGAGGAGAAACGCCCCGGCGACCGCCTGACGGTAAACGAAACGGCCGACGGCACGTTTATTATGTCGAGCAAGGATATGTGCATGATAGAACATATTCCCGAGCTTATGGAAAGCGGAATCCACTCATTCAAAATCGAGGGCAGAATGAAGAGCGCATATTATACTGCCGTATGCTCAAATGTCTACTCAATGGCGATGAAAAAATATTTGTCCGACCCGAAGAATTACTCGACCGACTCCGCGTGGCTTGCCGAGCTGGAGGGGGTAAGTCACAGGGAATACTGTACGGGTTATTTTTTCGACGATCCGATGAAGAACGCACAGCTTTGCGAAAATCCCGGATATATTAAGGAAAAAGCATACCTCGCAACAGTCACCGACTATAAAGACGGGATTGCCACCCTCAGTCAGCGCAATAAAATGTGCGAGGGAGACAATATCGAGATTATATCCCCCGGCAGGTGCGGCACCTCCATGATGGTGCCCAAGATGAAAAATGAAAAAGGCGAGGAGATAAACAGCACTCCTCACCCGTATATGACTTTTACCATGCCCGTGCCTTTTGAATGCAAAGCAGGCGACATAGTCCGCTCGGCAGTATAAAACATATCACAAAGGGCTGTAAAAAACAGCGCAGAGCCCTCAATGGTAGATAGCCTTGATTTAAGGCGGTTTTATCTGTTATCAGAAACTAAAATATATTAAATAAAGCTCAATAACGTGAAAAATCCGCTCTTGCGAGCGGATTTTTATATTTTTGGTTTCAAAAAGCACCAGATAAGCGTGTGGTTGCATATAGTCTTTTGCCATTGAGCACCCCCCGCCCGACTACCCGTATAAGGGGAGCCTTCAGCACTCTCCCAACGGCTCCTTTGTGTAAAGGGAGCGTCAGGGAAGCTGACTGATGGATTGCGGCGTAGAGCTTGCGGCGCCGGATTTGCCGCCGCAAACTGATTATCGTTCCTTCTGCACGTTTTTTCAGCCCCTATTTATATCAAATATGTTTATTTGAAGTTTTTTGCATTACGTCGTGAGCGCCGCCCTCGACAATGCTGACCGAAGAAATAAGAGTGAGCTTTGCCTTTTGCTGAAGCTCGGGAATACTCAACGCTCCGCAGTTGCACATTGTAGAGCGTACCTTCGCAAGCGTCTGCTGTACGTTGTCGCTCAGCTTGCCCGCATAAGGAACATACGAGTCAACCCCCTCTTCAAAGGAAAGCTTTGCAGCGCCGCCGAGGTCGTACCTCTGCCAGTTGCGCGCACGGTTTGAGCCTTCGCCCCAATACTCTTTCATAAGGGTGCCGTTTACGTTTACTTTTTCCGTCGGGCTTTCATCAAAACGCGCGAAATATCTGCCGAGCATGATGAAATCCGCACCCATCGCGAGCGCGAGGGTTATATGATGGTCGTGCACTATGCCGCCGTCCGAGCAAACAGGGATATATACGCCTGTTTCCTTATAATATTCGTCACGCGCCTTGCATACGTCAATAAGCGCCGTTGCCTGACCGCGTCCGATACCCTTTGTCTCACGGGTAATACATATCGAACCGCCGCCTATACCGACCTTTATAAAATCCGCACCGCAGTCGGCGAGAAATCTGAAGCCGTCTGCGTCAACGACATTGCCGGCGCCTACCTTAACGCTTTCACCGTATTTTTCTCTTATCCATGCTATTGTGAATTTCTGCCAGTCGGAGTATCCTTCGGACGAGTCGATACAAAGTACGTCTGCGCCCGCCTCTATAAGCGCAGGAACTCGTTCTGCATAGTCACGGGTGTTTATACCTGCGCCGACGACATAACGCTTATCAGAATCAAGAAGTTCGTCGGGATTTTTCTTGTGCTGGTCATAGTCCTTTCGGAAGACGAAAGAAACGAGCCTGCCCTCTTCATCAACTATCGGAAGGGAATTGAGCTTGTGGTCCCAAATTATATCATTTGCTTCCTTAAGCGTCGTTCCCTCTTTTGCAGTAATAAGGCGCTCTATGGGAGTCATAAAAGAAGAGACCTTTTCACTTCTGTCCATACGGCTGACGCGGTAGTCACGTCCCGTGACTATGCCGACGAGCTTGCCGTTGGCCGTACCGTCGTCTGTTACGGCGACAGTGGAATGTCCCGTTTCTTCCTTGAGCTTAAGTATATCTTCAAGCGTCATATCAGGTGAAATATTCGAGTCGCTTTTTACAAAGCCTGCTTTATAGGCTTTGACGCGCGCAACCATAGCCGCCTCGTCCTCTATCGACTGGGAGCCGTATATAAACGACACTCCGCCCTCCTGAGCGAGCGCAACCGCGAGTCTGTCGCCCGAGACAGACTGCATAATTGCCGATACAAGAGGTATGTTCATATTAATTTCCGACTCTTCTCCTTTTTTGAATTTTACAAGCGGAGTTTTAAGGGATACGTTTGCCGGAATGCACTCGGAAGAAGAATATCCGGGTACGAGAAGATACTCATTAAAAGTATGCGATTGTTCGGGATAGTAATAAGCCATTTTTATACCTCTCTCTTTATCTTTTCACCTGATTATTTCATATATTATAACAGACACAAGGGCTTATGTCAATGAAAAAGCAACTGTGTTTTTGCACAAAAAAAGCAGCGGAAACAGTCTGAAGTGAACCCCAAAGTTTAGACAAAATTTAATATTAAAATATTTGTGAATGAG
>CAMGCN010000050.1 GCA_946040935.1 uncultured Clostridia bacterium
AAGAGACAGGGTAATGGCAACATACGCAAGACGCCGTTCCTCCTCTGTTTCCTTTGCGTCTCCTATTGTGCGGAATCCCGGGAAAAGTCCCTCCTCAAGCCCCGGCAGGAATACGACGGGAAACTCGAGGCCCTTCGCGGAGTGTATAGTCATGAGAGTGACCGCGTCTGCGTTTGCATCATAGTTATCAACATCCGACACGAGCGCAATCTCCTCAAGAAAATCCGACAGATTAGCTTCTTCATTATTCTGCTCGTATTCTACCGCGCTCGATATAAGCTCCTCGGTATTTTCAAGGCGGTCGCGTTCCGCCTCTCCTCCCGCTATCAGCATCGCCTGATAACCGCTCTTTTCGATAGTTGCTCTGAAAAGCACGGGAAGAGATTCTCTTTCCTTAATATATATAAGATTATTTATAAGTGTTACAAATTCTTTCAGTTTTGAAGTGGAACGGGACAGTGCGGTATAGTTTTCGCAATTCTCCATAACTTTGAACATGGATATTCCTTCCGAGACGGAAATCTGCTCTATCACGTCGACTGTCGTTGCGCCGATACCGCGTTTCGGCTCATTAATTATACGTTTAAGTCTAAGATTGTCGTCTGTATTATTAACAAGACAGAGATATGCGATTATATCCTTTATTTCCTTGCGTTCATAGAACCGCATTCCGCCGAGAACCCGATATGCAAGTCCGCTCCGCGCAAAAACGCTCTCGAGCGCCTGCGACTGTGCGTTCGTACGATAGAGCACGGCGAAATCACGCAACGGGCGTTTTCCCTCTCCCGAAAGCGCCATAATATTATTCGCGATAAAGCGCGCTTCTTCATTTTGATTGTCAAGCTCACGCAGAATTATCTTTTTTCCTTCGCCCTTGTCGGTCCATAGTTCCTTTCCCCTGCGGGAGTCATTATGGCTTATCACAGCGTTTGCCGCGCCGAGGATATTGCCCGTACTGCGGTAATTCTGCTCTAACTTTATCACCTTTGCGCCTTTGAATTCAGAATCAAAGTTAAGAATGTTTTCAATAGTTGCGCCGCGAAAAGAATAGATACTCTGGTCATCGTCGCCGACAACCATCACGTTTCCGTAAGTGCCCGAAAGAAGTTTGGTAAGTATAAACTGCGCATAGTTCGTATCCTGATACTCGTCAACGCACACATACTTAAAACGTCTTTGATAATACTCACGGACAGACTGTTCATTTTCAAGCAGAAAAACAGTCTTCATTATTATATCATCAAAATCGAGGACGTTGTTTTCCTCCATTCTCTTCTGATACTCGGCATACACCTTTGCAACAAGCTGCAGCTTATAGTCTCCGCCCGCCTCCGACTCAAAATCGCCGGGTGTGCAGAGCTTATCCTTTGCGCGGCTGATAAGGTTTTGTACGCTTTTGATGGGCAATATTTTCTCGTCGATATTAAGGCTCTTAAGGCAGTCGCGCAAAAGGCGCTTGGTGTCGTCGGTATCATATATGGTAAAACCGGGAGCATATCCCATGAAATCTCCGTATCGACGGAGAATACGCACGCAAATCGAGTGGAAAGTACCTGCCCAAATCTCCCCGGCAATCTCTTCACCGAGTGCCAGGGTAAGGCGTTCCTTCATTTCGTTCGCCGCTTTGTTTGTGAAGGTGAACGTGAGAATCTCCCACGGTTTACAGGGCGAGACGGCAAACTCCTCAAGAACAGGTCCGACAGCCTCCGTGGGCAATGTATATGCGCCCTCAATTGCATCGACCGTTTCGGGCGCGAGATCGTCCGGCACATAATCGGAAAAATATGCGTTGCCGTATTTAATAATATGAGCGACTCGGTTTACAAGCACCGTGGTTTTTCCGCTTCCGGCACCTGCGAGTATGAGCAAAGGCCCGTTGACGGTATAAACTGCCTCGCGCTGATTCTCATTCAAAAATGAATATTTTTTATCAAAAAGAGCGCGTTTTGCATTAAGAAAACGCGCGCCGAGAGAACTTTCAGTCATCGTTTCTTCCTTTTATTATTACTTTTTATAGTGTATCATATTTGAAAACTTTTTTCAAGCGGATTAACTTATACAAAACAGCAGGGTTTCCCACACGCAGCCTTCTTTTGCGCGCCTTAAAGGTTAAACTCATTTCGGAAAATATTAAAGCAAAAAACGACCGATATTTCGGCCGTTCCTAAAAATTACATATCAAACAAGTTCATCTATGAGCTTTGATACATACTCGGCGTACAGCTTGCCGATGAAATCCGCGCCTTTCGGGGTGGGGTGTACTCCGTCGGCCGAGTAGGAAAGCGGATCGTCGTGTATAAAAGCCGACTGCAAAAGACCGTCTGTCGGCAGATAAACGTCGGCATATTCACGCGCGAGCTTACGTATTATTTCTATTTTCAAAGAGAGGTCTTCTCTGAAAAACAGCTTATCCTCCACAGGAATCAAAAAGGGTTCCATCATCATAAGTTTGGCATTCGTCTTGGTTTTTATCTCGTTAAGAACATGACGATATTGTTCTTCAAAAGCTTCGTTTGAAAGCCACTTTCTTCCCTCGGCATAATGCCAGACGTCGTTTACTCCTACGAGTATTGAAAGGATATCGGGCTGAATATCGACAAAATCCTGCTGACAGCGCTGAACCAAATGTTTTGTCTCGTCTCCGCTTATTCCGAGGTCGATAAATTCAAATGACAAATCCGGGTATTTATTCTGAATTTCCCTTGCCGCATAAAGGGGATAACCGTTTCCTAAATTGTGCGGATCTTCACGGTCTCTTCCTGCGTCGGTTATGCTGTCTCCTTGAAACAAAATTCTGATAGTCTTCATTTTACTTTTTCCTTTTATATTTGCGTATCGCTTAAAGCTCAAAGCTTTAATTAATCCTCGCCCATACTCTTTCTGCCTTCCATGGCGCGGTAAAGAGTAACCTCGTCTGCGTACTCAAGATCTCCGCCGACAGGCACTCCGTAGGCAAGGCGAGAGACTTTGACTTCAAAGGGCTTCAAGAGCTTTGAAATATACATCGCCGTCGTTTCCCCCTCGATTGTCGGATTTGTCGCGAGAATAACCTCTTTCACCCCGTCGTTTGCGACGCGGGAAACAAGCTCCTTAATATTCAGCTCGTCGGGCCCTATACCGTCCATAGGCGATATTACGCCCCCGAGAACATGATAAACTCCGTTATATTCCTTGACCTTTTCAAACGCCATTACCGCACGCGCATCCTCGACCACGCAAACGGTCGATTTGTCTCGCCTGTCATCCGAGCAAATCGCGCAGATGTCCCCCTCGCTTATATTAAAGCAACATGAGCATCGGCGTATCGAACGCTTTGCGTCAAGAACCGCGTCTGTAAAACGCTCTGTCTGCTCCTCGGAAAAATCAAGAATACAGAAAGCAAGACGGGTTGCCGTCTTTTTTCCTATACCCTTAAGGGAGCGGAACTGTTCAATAAGCCTTTCAAGAGGAGCGATATATTCCGCCATTAAAACAGACCGCCCATTCCCGGGAGCTGTCCCATAGCGCCCGTGATTTTTTCCATTTCGGAAGCAGATGTGCTCTCGACAAGCTTTATTGCCTCGTTACAGCCGGCGGTAATAATATCCTCGAGCGTTTCTACATCGTCAGGATCGACAATATCCGGATCGATAGTTAACTTAAGTATTTCTTTTTTTCCGTTGATAGTAACAGAGACGGCTCCGCCTCCTGCGGAAACGGTATATTCCTTTTCTTCAAGCTCGGCTTGCTTCGCCACCATATCCTCTTGCATTTTCTGTGCCTGCTTCAGCATGGACTGCATGCTTCCGCCGCCCATTCCCTGCGGTATTCTCGCCTTCATTATTATTCCTCCTCAGAATTTCTGATAAACTCATCAAGCTCGGATACATCGTCATCCTGCTTGGAAGTATCTGCCTTAACCGTTATTTCAATATCTGTTATCCGACCGTCAAAGTCCGACGCCGCGCCCAAAATCCTCTCAGGCAGGTCGCCTCTTTTTATCATACTCGCAGTAAAACTGTCGGGCGAGTAGACGCGGAGTTTTCCGTCGCTTCCGAGACATGCTTTTGTCTTCTGTAAAAACGCGCCCGTAGAAACATCTGTAACAGATATTTTTTGAACGACATCGCTCCAAAATGTAACCGGTTTTTCCGAAAATTCGCCCTGCTTGTTTTCAGACGGCGCGCTCTCCTGTTTTACCGGCCGGGGCGCAGACACGGCCGCCTGCGTCGGCTGACGCACGGATACGCCCGACTCAAGTGCGCTGATACGTGCGAGCAGCGCCTTTGGCGTAGTATTTAACGACGGAGTTGCCATCTGAACAAAGCAAAGCTCGGTAAGCATAGCCGCGTCCGCCGTATTCTTCGAAATAGCCGAAAGAGTATCTTCGAGAACCTCCGCCTGATAGAGCATAGTCTCTGTTTTCATCATTTCCGAACATTCTGCCGTAGCCTCAAACTCACCGTCGGTAAGCTCAAACAGATTTTTATCAATCTTCTTGCCGCACGCGCGTATCAAAATCATGTCTCTGTAAAATGAAAGCAACTCACAGACAAACGCCGCAAAGTCCTTTGAAGCACCGCGCAAACGGTTTATTATCGCGAACACAGTCGGAAAGTCCTTATTTACAAGCGCGCGGTATATATAAATAACGTCTTCTCTTCCGGCAACTCCCGAAGCCTCGCGAACCGCAGAAAGGGTTATCCTCTTTCCCGACGCCGAGCAAAGCTCGAGCATACTGACCGCGTCCCTCATTCCTCCGCGGGAAAGCAAAGCGATAAGACGCGCCGCGTCACTATCAATTTCGAAGCCCTCTTTTTCGGCAATATAAGAAAGTCTGTTTACTATTATCTCGTCGGGGATTCTCCTGAACTCAAAACGCTGACAGCGGGAAAGCACCGTTGCCGGTATCTTGTGCATTTCGGTCGTCGCAAGAACAAAAATTACATTTTCGGGCGGTTCTTCAAGAGTTTTCAGAAGCGCATTAAATGCGCTTGTCGAAAGCATATGCACCTCGTCGATTATAAAGACCTTGTTTTTTACTTCCGATGCGGAATACGCCACATTCTCTTTAATGTCCCTGATATAATCTACGCCGGTGTTACTCGCCGCGTCCATCTCCAAAACGTCAACCGAAAGTCCTGCGTCAATATTACGGCAGGTTTCACATTCACAGCACGGGTTTCCCTCTCTCATATCAGGACAGTTTACCGCCTTTGCGAGTATTTTCGCACATGTCGTTTTACCTGTGCCGCGAGAGCCGCAGAAAAGGTAGGCGTGGCTTACAGTCCCCGTCTTTACCTGATATTTAAGAACATCGGTCACATGCTCCTGACCGCAGACATCGTCAAATGTCTTCGGCCGGTACTTTCTGTATAGCGCCTGATGCATTTTTACCTCTTTTCAAAAAGCAAGCTACAAAATAAGACCATACACCCCAAATTTGAAAAAGTGAAGTATGCGCTTTCCGTTTTTTCCGCTCCGCACAGGCTGACCTACGGCACATCGGCTAATCCGCTTAATGCTGCTTGGTTCCCCACCTGACATGATTCACAGCCGCCGATTGCGTAAGACCAATGCTTCAACACGAAAAGAAAACGGTGCTGACCACACCGCACTTCCCCGCATAAGGGGAAACCATCCCTGCTATAGCGGATTGCAGGTACAGGGCTCCGCTGCTTCCCCGACCGGTATGGCCTTATTTCATATCTTGCTTTTATACTATATATTGTTATGATATTGTATCATATTTTTTCGTTCATTGCAATACATTTAAGAAAAACGCCCATAGGGCGTTTTCTCAAAATTCCTGTTTTATGCTGCGCGAAAACAGTTTGCCGAGTGATTCTTTCGGATCGGCGTTTTCATAAAGTATTTTATAAACCGCCTCGGTTATCGGCATCTCGACATTATACTTTTCACACAGCTTCACCATGGCCTTTACGGTATAATAGCCCTCGGCAAGCGCCTCATACTTTTCTTTTTTCACCCAGCTCTCGCCAAAAGCGCGGTTGTGGCTGAAGCGAGAGAATACCGTCGCCTCGTAATCGCCCAGGTGACAAAGACCGTATGCGGTAAACGCATTTCCGCCCATAGCGGAGATAAGACGCGCAACCTCGTGCGTGCCGCGCGACATAAGCGCGCCTTTAAGAGCTCCCAGCTCATATCCGTCGAGCATGCCCGCGGCTATGCCTATGACGTTTTTCGCCGCCGCGCCGACTTCGTTTCCTATTATATCAGAGCCGTAATAAAATCTAATCAAATCGGAAGAAAAGCTGTCAACGAGTTTTTTCTTCGTTTCCTCATCCTCCGAATCAATAACCATACAGTTGGGATGACCTTTTACAAATTCCTGCGGATGTCCCGGGCCTATCCAGACAGCCACTTTATTACTTTTATCCGTGTTTTCCGCAACAACCTCCGAAAGACGCTTGCCCGTATCAATCTCAATACCTTTCATACAGAGAATAAACGTCACATTTTTCAGATTATAAGGCTCGAGCTCTTTCATGAGCGAACGCAGAATTTGCGAGGGAACGGAAATGACTATCGCATCAGCTCCGATAACGCAGTCAAGGTCGCAGCTTAACTTCATACTGTCCTTTATATTAATCGTACCGTTTGTACGCTCACGGAAAAACCTCTCGATATCGGGAGTTCCCTTTGGTCCGTACAGTGTGACCTCGTGCCCTATTCCGTCAAGATACCATGCTATGAACGAGCCCCATCTGCCGCAGCCGAGTACAGTTATTTTCATTTAACAACCTCACATGAAAATTTGTAATATTATTATACCAAATTTTATGATAAAATGCAATAAAAAATAAAACACCTCTGATTTCATTAAGAAAAAAGAGGTGTATATATCATGTC
>CAMGCN010000051.1 GCA_946040935.1 uncultured Clostridia bacterium
TCGTGGGCTCGGAGATGTGTATAAGAGACAGGTATTAATTTCGGAGATAAACAGTGGTTAGAAGTATGACCGCTTTCGGGCGGGCAAAAGAACAGATAGACGGTAAGAACATCACCGTAGAGATAAAGAGTGTCAACAACCGTTTTCTTGACTGCTCTGTTAAAATCTCTCGCGCATACAGCTATCTTGAAGATAAGGTTAAAGAATATATTAAAAAGGGCGGAATTTCCCGCGGAAAAGTCGAGATTTTTATTCAAGTCGAACTCGCGGAATCAAAAGGAGCCGTGGTTTCGCTCGATGAAGAGTACCTGAAAAGCTACCTCGCATCGCTGGAAAAACTGCGCGACGAATACGGACTCGCAAACGACATTTCCGTCATGAGCGTCGCCTCAAACTCAAACATCTTCACCGTAACAAAAGCGGAAGAGGACGCGGAAAAGGACTTCGCCGATATATCGCCCGTTCTCGAAAAAGCACTTTCTTCTTTCCTTGAAAGGCGCGCTCAAGAGGGCGAACGCCTTCGCGACGATCTCATGGCAAAGAAAGAGGGTCTCATAAAAATAAAAGAACAAATCGCCGAAAAGAGTTCAGAGTGGATTGCCTCATACCGTTCCAGACTGGAGCAGCGACTTCGCGATGTTTTGAGCGATAACGCAGTAAATATAGATGAATCGCGAATACTTACCGAATGCGCCATATTTGCCGACAAGGTAGCGATAGACGAAGAGCTTGTACGTCTCGACTCTCACTTCAAGGCTTTTGATGAAATTTTCGCATCAGACGAGCCTGTGGGAAGAAAGCTTGATTTTCTTCTTCAGGAAATGAACAGAGAAACGAATACAATCGGCTCAAAATCACAAAATACTGATATTGCAAAGCTCGTTATCCAGATGAAGACCGAACTTGAGAAAATCAGAGAACAAATACAGAATCTGGAGTAAGCATGATATTTATTAACGCAGGATTCGGAAATATGATAAACGCCGACAAAGTAGTTTCAATAGCCTCTCCCGACGCGGCGCCTATCAAGAGAATGGTTCAGGACGCAAAGGAGCACGGAAGAGTTATTGACGTTTCGTGCGGAAGAAAGACAAAAGCCGTCGTTTTCTGTGACAGCGATCATGTGATACTCTCTTCACTTACGCCCGACAAGCTAATGGCGGCAATAAAAAACGAAACGGAGGAAAACTGACGTGGCAAAAAAAGGACTGCCGATAGTTATCTCCGCGCCGTCGGGTACGGGAAAAGGAACAGTTATTCCCTATGTTATGAAAGAACTCGAAAACGCCGTTTTCTCGGTTTCTTGTACAACAAGGGAGCCGAGAGCAGGCGAAACAGACGGAAAAAGTTATTATTTCATAACAAGAGACGAGTTTGAAAAAAAGATTGCCGCAGGCGATATGCTTGAATACAACGAATATGTCGGCAATTTATACGGCACTCCGAGAAAAGAAGTCGAGGAAAAGCTGAATTCCGGCACGGACGTTGTATTCGATGTTGACGTAAACGGAGGAATGAACGTAAAAAGCTCTCTGCCGAACGCGGTGCTCATAATGCTGATGCCGCCCGACGCAAAGTCGCTTCGCGACAGACTTCACTCACGCGGCACCGACTCGGAAGATGTCATAAACAAAAGACTCGGCATGTCTCTTAAGGAAATCGAGTTTTTCCCGAGGTATGAGTATTTCGTGGTAAACGAAGACGGAAGGGCCGAAGAAGCGGCAAAAAAAATACTCGGAATCATAGAAGCCGAGAAAAGAAAAACCGTACGTTTTCCCGATTTTATTAAAGAATTCAAAACATATAAATATTGATTTTTCACAGGAGGATATTATAAAATGATTATCGAACCACCCGTAGATGAGCTTACCAAGGACGAAATTAACCGCTATACTCTTGTTTTAGCCACGGCAAAATGCGCGAGAATGGTAACGGACGAATATACCAGACAGAGAGAAAACGCAGAGCGTCTCATCGCAAACAAAGAAACAGACAAACCCCTTTCATCGCTTATTGATAAAGATATAAGAGACGAAAAAGCTGTCACATGTGCCGTTCGTCTTATAAGTTCGGGCAAATATGTTATAAAAAACGCGCCTGAAACAGAAAAATAAATTTCGTATAATAAATATAGTTATCGAAGGAGGAGTTGCATGGATAAGAGGATTTGCAGGGTTCGCCTGTTGGATCTGCCCTTCCAAGTCGACAAGCCCTTCGACTATTTTTTGCCATTTTTTGACGAAAACACAAAGCCCGGCGCGCTCGTTGCAGTTCCTTTCGGCGGCGGAAACAATACAAAAATCGCCGTAATTACCGAGCTGTGTGAATTAAGCGCAGACATAGACATAACAAAACTAAAGCCGGTACACCGCGTCATTTACCCGGAGTTTTCTCTCCGAGAGGACATGCTCGCTCTTGCACAGTTTATGCATGAGCAGACTTTGTGCTCCTTCGGAGAAGCAGTAAAGGCAATACTCCCGGTTTCGTCATTTTCTAAACTTTCCGACGCATACTATATTAAAAAAGAAGAAAATGCGCCTGATAGCCCTATTATCAATATCGTAAAAAAGAGACCGGGTATAACCGAAAACGAACTCACAAAACTCGCGGGAGAATCGGCAAAGAGGGAAGCAAACCGCTTATATGAAGAAGGCTTCTTAAAGAAAGAAATAATTGTTTCCGATAAAAACAGAAAATATAACGAAATCATTTCTCTTAAAATCGAAAAGTCGCGTCTTTCAAATATACTCCACGGAAAAGAGCGAGTCGGAAGCAAAAAAAGAAAAGCAGTAATCGAGTATTTAGCAGAAAGGGGAAAGGTTTCTTTTGAACAGTTAAAGGACGACCTTTCGGTAACGCGCACGCAGATTTGCACCATGCAGGAGCTCGGATATATCTCAATAGAAAAAACCGATAATTATCGGGCGCCGTATAATTTTGAAAAGTCGGAAAAGGAAAGCTTCACCCTTTCCGACGAACAGCAAAAAGCGAGCGATACATTAAAAAGTTTATGCGACACGGGAAAGCCGAACGCCGCGCTCCTCTTCGGAGTTACGGGCAGCGGCAAAACGCAGGTTATAAAATCTGTCATAGACCATGTAATTCAAAGCGGACGGGGAGCGATTATGCTCGTACCCGAGATATCTCTTACTCCGCAGACTATGTCTCTTTTCTCATCCTGGTACGGCGAAAGGATAGCTGTGCTTCACTCCGCACTTTCGGCAGGCGAGCGCTTTGACGCATGGAGAAAAATAAAAAACGGGCTTGTTGATGTGTGCATCGGCACGAGAAGCGCAGTTTTCGCGCCGTTTGAAAAGCTCGGAGTTATTATACTCGACGAAGAACAGGAACACACATACAAGTCCGACCAGAATCCAAAGTATCATGCACGCGATATCGCACGTTTCCGCTGCGCGTCATCCAATGCGCTCATGCTCTTAAGCTCGGCCACCCCCTCGCTCGAAAGCTACTACCGCGCAAAGTCCGGAAGATATAACCTCGTTACCCTTCCCTCCCGCTACGGAAGCGCAGAGCTGCCTGAAACGATAATCGCCGATATGCGCCTCGACGCGCAGGAGGGCCGTACAGGACCTGTCGGTGATAATTTAGCAAACAATATTAAGTCAAACCTTTCCCTCGGAGAACAGACTATACTTTTCGTAAACAGACGGGGATACAACAATTATCTGTCATGCAATATGTGCGGATATGTTGAAAAATGTCCTCACTGTTCGGTTTCGCTGACATATCACGCATATTCAAGATACAAAAAAACAGAGGGCGAGAACCAAGGAGCCGCACACGCAAAGCAGGGATATTTAGTATGCCACTACTGCGGTTACCGTGAGCCGGTACCCGAAAAATGTCCCGAGTGCAGCAATGTGCAAATGCAGTTTATGGGATTTGGCACTCAGCTTGTAGAAAACAATCTGCGCGATGATTTTCCCGATGCGAAAATCACACGTATGGACGCCGACACAACCCAAAGCAAATTTGCTTACGATGAAATAATAGAAAATTTCAAAAGCGGAGAAAGCGATATACTTCTCGGCACACAAATGGTGACAAAAGGACACGATTTTCCCGACGTCACTCTGGTGGGAGTCATTAGCGCGGACGCCTCGTTATATCTTGACGATTTCAGGGCAAACGAGCAGACTTTTTCACTCGTCACACAGGTCGTCGGACGTGCAGGCCGCGCCGCAAAAAAAGGCCGTGCGGTTATACAGACCTATTCCCCCGACCATCCGGTGCTGAAATATGCGGCAAAGCAGGACTATGAGAGCTTTTATAAAGACGAGATAGCGCTTCGCCGCGCGCTTGTCTTTCCCCCTTTTTGCGATATGGTGCTCTTTATGTTTTCATCGAGGTTTGAGCAGGAGGCGCAAAACGCCGCGCGGATTTTCGCTGAAAAAATGAAAAATAATATAAAAGGCGAGTATAATGACGTAAAGCTTCAGGCGTTCGGACCGTTTGAAGCGCCCATATACAAAAAGCAAGACATGTACCGCATGAGAATAGTCGTAAAGTGCGTTGCAAACGGCAGAACACGTTCCCTGTTTGCAAAACTCCTGCGGGAATTTTCCTCACAAAGCAAAACAACAATTTCAATTGATATAAATCCATCAGGATTATAGGAGTAGATAATGGCATTATTGCAAATACTTAAAGACGGGGATGAACTGCTCAGAAAAACGAGCCGTCCCGTAGAAGAAATCACGCCGAGAATAACAACATTGCTCGACGATATGGTAGAAACCATGCGTGAAGCGAACGGATGCGGACTCGCCGCACCGCAGGTAGGCGTTTTACGCAGAGTCGTAGTTGTAGAATGTTCGCCGGGCAAGGTTTATGAGCTGATAAACCCTGTAATAGTTGCGACAAAAGGAAAACAAAACGAGATAGAGGGATGTCTCTCCATTCCCGGAAAAAACGGAATAACCGAGCGTCCCATGTACGTCACCGTCGAGGCTCTTGACCGCAACGGAAAGAAAAAAAGATATAAGGGCGAGGGACTGCTCGCACGCGCGTTTTGCCACGAAATAGACCATCTGGACGGCATTCTCTTTACAGACAAGGCTCTGCATATGCTTACGCCCGAGGAACTCAAGGAGTATTACGAAGAAGAATGAAGATACTTTTTATGGGTACACCCGATTTTGCAAAAATTATTTTTGAGGGCATACGCTCTTTAGGAGCAGACGTCGTCGCAGTCGTAACACAGCCCGACAAGAGACAGGGGAGAAAAATGCTCCTCACTCCTCCCCCTGTAAAAGCGGCGGCACAGGAGGCGGGCATTCCCGTATATCAGCCGGAAACCCTGCGCGGCGGTGCTTTCACTCAAACGCTGAAAGAAATAAACCCCGACCTCATTGCAGTTGCGGCATACGGAAAGATTTTGCCCGAGGAGATATTAAGTTATCCCAAATACGGCTGCGTCAACGTACACACCTCCCTGCTCCCGAAATACCGCGGCGCGGCTCCCATGCAACGCGCGATAATGGAGGGAGAGAGCGAAACGGGCGTAACAATAATGTATATGGCGCAGGGGCTTGACACGGGCGATATCCTGAAAACAGAGAAAACTCCGATATATGATAATGACAATCTTGAGACCTTGCACGACCGTCTCGCCCAAATGGGCTCAAAGCTGCTATGGGAAACCATCTGCGACGCAGAGGCGGAAAAATTAACTCCCGTAAAACAAAAGGAAACAGACGCGACATACGCGGCAAAAATAGAAAAGGCCGACTGTATAATTGACTTTAACAAAAGCGCAAAGGAAGTCTTCAACAAAATTCGCGCCTTAAGTCCCGCGCCGCTTGCTTTCACAAAGCTCAACGGCAAAACGGTAAAAATCATATCTGCCGAAGAAGAAAATATTAAAGGCCGGCCGGGAGAGGTCACGTCAATTGACGACGGAAAAATACACGTCGCGTGCGCGCAGGGCGGTATAGCAATTCAAAAGCTTATCCCCGAAGGAAAAGGCCGCATGAGCGCCGCAGATTTTATCAGAGGAAGAAAGGTCGCCGCAGGCGATATTATGGGTAAGTAAAATGCCGTTTTTATATTATGGATACGGTTCAGGTTCAATATGGTATTCCCTGCTCATCATAGCTTTTATCTTTTCTATGTGGGCACAGATTAAAGTAAAAATCACTTTTTCAAAATACTCAAAAGTTGCGTCCCGCCGCTCGGTTACAGGCGCAGACGCGGCGAGGATGATTCTCGACAGAAACGGTCTGTCAAATGTTAAAATAGAGAGAGTATCGGGCGAGCTCTCGGATCACTATGATCCTAAAGCAAATGTAGTCCGCCTTTCAGAAGGCGTATACGGCTCAAATTCCGTTGCCGCAATAGGAGTTGCCGCGCACGAGTGCGGTCATGCGGTACAGCACGCAACGGGATACGGACCGATAAAACTCCGCATGGCGATAATCCCCGCAACGCAGATCGGCTCTTCGCTCGCTCTGCCCCTGATACTTTTGGGACTTATTCTCAGCATGACGGGACTCGCATATATCGGAGTCGCATTTTTCGCTCTGTCTACACTCTTTCAGCTCGTGACATTGCCTGTTGAATTTAATGCGTCTTCGCGGGCGCTCGAAACGCTTGAAAGTTACGGAACACTTGACGATGAAGAGCTTGGCGGAGCAAAAAAAGTGCTTTCTGCCGCCGCTATGACATATGTTGCGGCACTCGCGGTCTCTCTGCTCAATCTGCTAAGGCTTCTGTCAATAGTCAATTCAACTTCAAGGCGCAGATGACTGCAAGAG